>NZ_JAALEC010000287.1:0-10390 GCF_014145205.1 Dietzia sp. DQ11-44 | reverse complement strand
CGCGGAGGCCTCGCTGAGGTCGGCACCGGCGCAGAAGGTCCCGCCGGCGTGACCGAGGACCACCACGCGGGCACCGTCGTCCGCGGCCGCCCGGTCGAGCGCCGCGTGGAGCTGCTCGACCAGGGCGCTCGAGATGGCGTTGCGGTTGTGCTGCGAGTCGAGGGTCACGCGGGCGGCGCCCCCGGAGACCTCGTAGCGCACCAGCACCGGAACACCGACGGTCTGATCGTCCGCCGCGGCCACCTCAGTAGCTCCTCGGCAGCCCGAGCGAGTGCTGGGCCACGTAGTTGAGGATCATCTCCCGGCTGACCGGGGCGATGCGGGGCAGGCGCGATGCGGCGAGCATGCCGGCGAGACCGTACTCCACCGACAGGCCGTTGCCGCCGAGGGTCTGGATGGCCTGGTCGACGGTGCGGGCGGAGACCTCTCCGGAGGCGTACTTGGCCATGTTGGCGGCCTCGCCGGCGAGGTCGTCCAGGCCGGCGTCGACGAGCGCCGCGGCCTTGCGCATCATCAGCCGGGCCAGCTCCAGCTCGATCTTGCACTGGGCGAGGGGGTGGGCGATCCCCTGGTGGGCGCCGATCGGGGTCTTCCACACGGTGCGCTCGTTCGCGTACTTCGTCGCCTTGTCCATCGCGTAGCGGGCGGAACCGATCGCCATCCCGGAGGCCATGATGCGCTCGGGGTTGAGGCCCGCGAAGAGCATGAGCAGCGCGGTGTCGCCGTCACCGATGAGCGCGTCCGCGGGCAGGCGCACGTCGTCGAAGTACAGCTGGAACTGCCGCTCGGGCGTACGCACCTCGGTGGGGATGTGGGTGCGCTCGAGTCCGGGCGCGTCGGTGGGCACCATGAACAGGGCCGGCTGGAGCTTGCCGCTCGCGGCGCCCTCGAGTCGGGCCACCACGAGGATCGCGTCGGCCTGGTCGACTCCCGAGATGTAGGTCTTCTGCCCGCTGAGCAGGAAGTCCGAGCCGCCCCGGCGTGCGGTGGTGGTGATGGCGTGGGAGTTGGACCCGGCGTCCGGCTCGGTGATGGCGAACGAGGTGATGATCTCGCCCGAGGCCAGGCCTGGCAGCCAGCGCTTCTTCTGCTCCTCGGTCCCGAAGCGGGAGATGATCGTGCCGTTGATGGCGGGCGAGACCACCATCATGAGCAGCCCGGCGCCCGCGGCGGAGAGCTCCTCCTCGACCATCGCGAGCTCGGTCATGCCGGCCCCGCCGCCGCCGTACTCCTCGGGCAGGTTCACCCCCAGCAGTCCGAGCCTGCCCGCCTCGGTCCACAGCTCGTCGGTGGTCTCGCCGGCGTCGGACTTCTCGCGCATGTACTCCATGCCGTATCGCGAGCCCAGGTCGAAGGCGACCTTGCGGAGTTGCTTCTGCTCCTCGGTGTCGACGACGGGGTTGGGGATCTGAGAGATGTCGGTCATCGTGGTCACTCCTGGGGGGTGGTGGTGTCGGTGCTGGAAGGATCGGTGCTGTCGGCGTCGGTGCTGTCGGGTTCCGCGACGACGGCGAGGATGGTGCCGGTCTCGACCTGGGTGCCGACCTCGACGGGCAGCTCGGTGACGATGCCGTCCACGGCGGCGGAGATGGTGTGTTCCATCTTCATGGCCTCCATCCACAGCAGCGGCTGGCCGGCGGTGACGGTGTCCCCGACGGAGACGGCCACCCGGATGACCGCACCCGGCATGGGGGCGAGCAGCGAACCCGCGGCGACCTCCGCGCCGGGATCGGAGTACCGGGGCGGTTCGATGAGCGGGACCGGTCCGAGTGGCGAGTCCACCTCCACGACGGTGTCGGAGCCCACCACCTCGTACCGGGCCACGGAGAAGGTGTGGCGCACTCCCCTGACCTCGAGGTCCACCGCGTCGGGGCGGACCTGTCCGACGCGGACGACCTCGGCGAGATCGCCGTCCGCGTGGGCGCCGGAGCGGTCGCGGATGTACGCCACCTCTAACTCGTCCTCCCCGAACCGGTAGGTACGCCTCTGGAGCGTGCGGCCGACGTTGCGGAAGCCCGCCTGCGCCAGCGCCACCGGCCCGGCGGCGTGGTCGGCGGTCCCGGACACGATCGCGGCGGCCAGCGCGGAGATCACCACGGCCTCGTCGTCGGCGAGCGGGGCGGCGACCGCCTGCGCACCGTGATCGTCGAGGAACGCGGTCGACAGGTTGCCGGCGATGAACTCCGGGTGGCGCAGGACCCGGACCAGCTGGGCGCGGTTGGTCGTCAGGCCGTGGATCTTCGCCCGCGTCAGCGCGCCGGCGAGCGAGGCGCAGGCCTCGGAACGGGTACGGCCGTAGGAGATGACCTTGGCCAGCATCGGGTCGTAGTGCACGCCGATCACCGCGCCGTCCGCCCCGGGTTCGACACCGCTGTCCACCCGGATGCCCGGGCGGTGCGGGCCCTCGAAGGTCGAGCAGACGCCGGGGACGTCGAGCGCCCACAGGGTTCCGGAACCCGGCGTGTAGTCGCTCGCCGGGTCCTCGGCGTAGAGGCGGGCCTCGAACGACCAGCCGTGGGCGGCCGGGGGTGTGGTGGACGGCAGGGGAAGACCCGCCGCCACGTCCAGCTGGAGCGCCACCAGGTCCAGTCCGGTCGTGGCCTCGGTGACCGGGTGCTCGACCTGGAGACGGGTGTTCATCTCGAGGAAGAAGAACTCGCCGTCGTCGGTGGCCAGGAACTCGACCGTGCCGGCGCCGGTGTACCCGATCGCGGACGCGGCGTCGCGGGCCGCCGAGTACAACTTCTCCCGCATCCCCGGGGTCCGCTCGACCAGCGGGCTCGGGGCCTCCTCGATCACCTTCTGGTGGCGGCGTTGGATGGAGCACTCGCGCTCGCCCACCGCCCAGACGGTGCCGTGCGAATCCGCCATGATCTGGACCTCGATGTGACGGCCACGCTCGAGGTACCGCTCACAGAACACGGCGTCGTCGCCGAAGGCGGACCTGGCCTCACGCCGGGCGCCCGCGATCTCGTCGTGCAGTGAGTCCAGGGTGCGGACCACGCGCATCCCGCGTCCGCCGCCACCGGCGGAGGCCTTGACCAGGACCGGGAGCATGTCCTCGGTGACGTCGACGGGCTCGAGGTCGGCGAGCATGGGCACTCCGGCCTCGCCCATCATCTTCTTGGCCTCGATCTTGGAGCCCATGGCCTCGATGGCGGAGACCGGCGGGCCGACCCAGGTGAGCCCCGCGTCGATCACGTCGCGGGCGAACCCGGCGTTCTCGGACAGGAACCCGTAGCCGGGGTGGATCGCGTCGGCCCCGGCGGCCGTGGCCGCGGCGATGACCAGGTCACCGCGAAGGTAGGTCTCCCCGGGGGTGTTGCCCGGGAGACGGACCGCGGCGTCGGCCTCGCGGGTGTGGGGGGCATCGGCGTCGGCGTCCGAGTAGACCGCCACCGTGGTCATGCCCAGGGCGCGGGCGGTGCGGTGGACACGGCGGGCGATCTCCCCGCGGTTGGCGACCAGGACCGAGGTGATCGGGGCTGGGGTGGGTGCATTCTGCATGGTGGTGTTCCTCACATCCGGAAGACGCCGAAGCGGTCGGTTCCGGCGACTTCTCCGGAGTGGATCGCGGACAGGCTGAGACCCAGCACGGTCCGGGTGTCGCGGGGGTCGATGATGCCGTCGTCGTAGAGCATCCCGGACAGGAAGGCCGGCAACGACTCCTTCTCGATCTGGTCGGCGATCATGGTCTTGAGACCGTCGATCGTCTCCTGGGTCATCTCCTCGCCCCGGGCGGACGAGGCGGCGGCGGCCACGGAGGTGACCACGTCGGCGAGCTGCTGACCGCCCATGACGGCGGACTTGGCGCTCGGCCACGTGTAGAGGAACCGGGGGTCGAAGGCGCGGCCGCACATGCCGTAGTGGCCCGCGCCGTACGACGCGGCGGTGATGAGCGACAGGTGCGGGACCTCGGAATTGGAGACCGCGTTGATCATCATCGAGCCGTGCTTGATGATGCCGCCGCGCTCGTACTCCGAGCCCACCATGTATCCGGTGGTGTTGTGCATGAACACCAACGGGGTGTCGTAGCGGTTGGCCAGCTCGATGAACTGGGTGGCCTTCTGCGCCTCCGCGCTGAACAGCACGCCGCGCGCGTTGGCGATGATGCCCACCGGGTAGCCGTGGATCTCGGCCCACCCGGTGACCAGGCTCGCCCCGTAGAGCGGTTTGAACTCGTCGAAGTCGGACCCGTCCACGATGCGTGCGATGATCTCGCGCGGGTCGAAGGGGATCTTGAGGTCCTCCGGGACGATGCCGAGGAGATCCTCGGCGCCGTAGAGCGGCTCGATGACCTCGGCGCGCGGGGCCCGACCGGACTTCGACCAGTTGAGCCGGCGGATGATGCCGCGCGTGAGGCGTGCGGCATCGGCCTCGTCGAGGGCGTAGTGGTCGGCGAGGCCGGAGACGCGGGCGTGCATGTCCGCACCGCCGAGGGTCTCCTCGTCGGCGATCTCGCCGGTGGCGGCCTTGACCAGCGGGGGTCCGGCGAGGAACACCTTCGAGCGCTCCTCGATCATGACCACGTGGTCACTCATCCCCGGGACGTACGCTCCGCCGGCGGTGGAGTTGCCGTAGACCACGGCGATGGTGGGGATGCCGGCCTTGGACAGGCGCGTGAGGTCGCGGAACAGCGCGCCTCCGGGGATGAACACCTCCTTCTGCGTGGGCAGGTCGGCGCCACCGGACTCGACGAGGCTGATCACCGGGAGCCGGTTCTTCATGGCCACGTCGTTGAGGCGGAGGATCTTGCGCAGCGTCCACGGGTTGGACGTGCCGCCCTTGACCGTGGGGTCGTTCGCGATGACCAGGCACTCCGCGCCCTCGACCACGCCGATCCCGGCCACCACGGAGGCGCCGGTCTGGAAGTCCGAGCCCCACGCGGCGAGAGCGCACAGCTCGAGGAAGGGCGACTCGCGGTCGAGGACCATGTCGATCCGTTCCCGGGCGGTGAACTTGCCGCGCTCGCGGTGGCGGGCGACCTTGCGCTCGCCGCCGCCGGCGAGCGCGGGTTCGAGATCGGCGGTGAGCTGGGTGAGTTTGTCCTTCATCGCGGCCTTGGCGGCACCGAACTCGGCGCTGGTGGTGTCGAGCGTGGAACGCAGGATGGTCATGCGGTGTACCCCAAACGTCGTCCGGCGAGGGTGGTGAGGATCTCGGTGGTGCCTCCGCCGATGCCCAGGAGGCGGACATCGCGGTACTGGCGGCTCACCTCGGACTCGGCCATGTAGCCGAGACCTCCGAAGAGCTGGAGTGCTTCGTTGGCGACCCACTCCGCGCACTCCACGGCGGTGTTCTTGGCAAAGCAGACCTCGGCGATCGCGTCGTGCCCCGCCGCGGCCAGGTCCACGCACCGGTGGGTGTAGGTGCGGGCGACGTCGATACGGCGGGCCATCTCGGTGACGGTGTTCTGCACGGCCTGCCGGGAGAGCAGGGGGCGGCCGAAGGTCTCACGCTCCCGCACCCAGTCCAGGGTGAGGTCGAGGCATCGCTGGGCGTGAGAGTACCCCTGGGCGGCCAGCGCCGCGCGTTCGCCCACGAATCCGATGGCGATCTGGGCGAACCCGTCGTGCTCGGCGCCGACGAGGTTCTCCACCGGCACCCGGCAGTCGGTGAACGTCAACTCGGCGGTGTCCGAGGCACGCCAGCCCAGCTTCTCCAGCGGGGCGGAGCGGTGGAAACCGGGGGTGTCGGTGGGGATGACGAGCAGGCTGACGCCCGCCGCTCCTTTCAGGTCGTCACCGCCGGTGCGCACGGCGGTCACCACGAAGTCGGCGCGGGTACCGGAGGTGATGTACGTCTTGGCGCCGTTGACGACGTAGTGGTCGCCGTCCCGGCGGGCGGTGGTGGTGAGGCGTCCGACGTCGGAACCGCCGCCGGGCTCGGTGATGGCCAGGGAGCCGATCAACTCGCCGGCGAGCGTGGGCCTGACCCAGCGCTCGATCTGGTCGGGTCGGCCGGACTGGGCCAGGTGGGGGGTGGCGATCCCGCAGGTGAACAGCGAGGCGAACACGCCGCCGGCGACGCCGGCCTCGTGGAGTGCCTCGCAGACGATCAGGGAGTCACGCATGTCGCCACCCCCGCCCCCGACCTCCTCGGGGAACGAGACACCGAGCAGGCCCAGCCGGCCGGCCTTCGCGTGCAGCTCGCGGGGCAACGCGCCCGCGGCCTCCCACTCGTCCTGGTGGGGCAGGATCTCGCGCTCGGCGAAACGGGTCGTGGTCTCGCGCAGGGCGAGACTCTCCTCGGAATACCAGGGATCCCCCGGTACGTACGGCGGGATGGTCACGCGTTCTCCTCTGCGGGTGCCGGCTCGGCGGGTGCCGTGGCGGCGGGTACGGGGGCGGCGGGTACGGGGGCGGTGATGTCGTCGGGCACGTCGATGAGGCGGGAGCGGAGCCACTCGGCGAGTCCCTTGGCCTGGGGGTCCCAGCGGTAGCCGTGGGCGACGCCCTTGCCGAGCAGTCCGTCGATGACGAAGTTCACGGCATTGATCCGGGGAAGTTCGTATCTCTCGACCGGGAGGTCGGCGGTCTCCGGGAGCAGGCGACGCAGCTCGTCGACGGTGAGGGTCTCGCGCATCCAGCGGTAGGCCGCCGCGTCTCCGGCCCACAGACCGATGTTGGCGGTCCCGCCCTTGTCTCCCGAGCGGGCGCCGAGCACGTCCCCCAGGGGCCTGCGCGTGGTGGACGCCGTCGACCGGGAGGACGGGGACAGCGATGCACCCTCGGCGTCGAGGCCGTCGGAGGCGTGACCGTCGCCCATCTCCTCCGTGTGTTCCGGAGGCGCGATGTCCACCCGGGTTCCGTCGGGGAGCACCGCGACGTGCGGCACCTCCTCCTGGTCGAGGTAGGCGGGGACGTACACGCCGTACGGGCCGCCGCGACCGGGGGGCGCGCTCGGCGTGGCACCCGGGTAGCTCGCCAGGATCATGGCCACCGCGGCGTCGGAGAACGCCCGGCCCACCACGTCGGAGTCCGGGTCCCAGGCGACGACGGTCAGCAGTGCGGTCGCCGCGGCCTGGGTGTCGGCGTCCGCGTGGTCCGTGCGGCTGAGGCGGAAGTCGATCTCCGCGGGACGGGTGGCGAGGCCGGCCAGGATCTGGCGCTCGACCAGTGCGGCCTTGTCCTCGATGTCCAGCCCGGTGAGCAGGAACGTGACCTCGTTGCGGAAGCCACCGAGGCACGTCACCGACACCTTGGTGGTGGTGGGGGCGGTCTCGCCGCGCACCCCGGAGATGCGGACGCGGTCGGGGCCCTCCTGCTCGAGGCGAGCGGTGTCCAGGCGGGTGACGACGTCGGGCCCGCCGTAGCGCGCCCCGGTGACCTCGTAGAGGAGTTGGGAGGTGACGGTGCCGACCGTCACCGCTCCCCCGGTCCCGGCGTGCTTGGTGATGACGGAGGTGCCGTCGGAGGCGATCTCGGCGATGGGGAAACCGGGGGTGACGGGATCGGCGATCTCACCGCGGTTGAAGAAGGCGTAGTTGCCGCCCGTGGCCTGGGTCCCGCACTCGATGACGTGCCCCGCGACGGTGGCGCCGGCGAGGGCGTCGAGGTCCGTCCGGGTCCACCCGAAGTGGCTGATCGCCGGACCGACGATGACCGAGGCGTCGGTGACGCGACCGGTGACGACGATGTCGGCACCGGCGTCCAGACAGCGGGCGATCCCGAAGCCCCCGAGGTAGGCGTTGGCGGTGACCGGGAAGCCGGCGTCGGCCGGGATGTCGAGTTCCGAGACCCGGTCGATCAGGTCGTCGCCCTCGACGTGCGCGACCCGCGGGGACAACCCCAGCCGCGATCCGAGCTCGACGACCGCGCCGGCCAGGCCGGCGGGGTTGAGACCGCCCGCGTTCGCGACGATCCTGACGTTCTTCTCCAGCGCCAGCCCGAGACAGTCCTCGAGCTGCCGCAGGAAGGTCTTGGCGTACCCGAGGTCCGCGTTCTTCATGCGGTCGCGGCCCAGGATGAGCATGGTGAGTTCGGCGAGGTAGTCGCCGGTGAGGACGTCGAGTTCGCCCCCCTCGAGCATCTCGCGCATCGCGGAGATGCGGTCGCCGTAGAAGCCGGACATGTTGCCGACGCGCAGCGGAGGCACCGTCGACTCCGTTCCCACGCGCAGCGGCGCGGCGAGGTTCCTCCCGCTCATGCCCGCGCCCCCTCCTCGCGGCCGCCGCCGGGCAGGCCCGCGAAGGCCTGGGCTATCCGCAGCCACTCCTCCGCGTCCTCGCCGACCGCCTCGAGGGCGGTGTCGGCGCGGTGGACGCGCTGGGTGACCAGCAGGCAGAAGTCGAGCACCGGTCCGGTGACTCGCTGCTCGGCGTCGGCCGGGCCGAACTCGAGGACGGTGCCGTCGGGCAGGGTGAGCGCGAGGTGGACCTCCGAGGACGGGGCCTCGAGTCCGTTCATCAGATACGCGAAGCCGCGGGTCTTGAACCCCAGACGGGCCACGTGGGGCAGCGCCGCGATGAAGGCCGGGTCGGAGTCGAGCGGGATCCCGACGGCGTCGGCGACGTCGATGCCGTGTGCCCAGGTCTCCATGATCCGGGCGGTCGTCATGGACTTCGGCCGCATCGGCGGTCCGAACCACGGGACCTGGTCGCCCGGATCGGCGGCCTTGAGCGCGTCCGCGAGTTCTCCCCGGGCCAGGCGCCACCGGGCGAGCACCTCGTCGCGGCCGGTGGCGGCGATCTCGGCGGCACCGGCGTCCACGAAACCGGTCGGATCGGCCATGGCCGTCTCCACCACACCCTGGAAGTCGTCCGGATCGGTGATGGCGGTGACCGAGACCTCGTCGGTCCAGGCCAGATGCGCGATCTGCATGCCCACGTCCCAGCCCACGGCCGGGGTGTCCAGGTGCCAGACGTCGGGACCGGCGGTCTCGACGAGGTCGTCTAGTCGGGCGCTGAGCGCGGCCAGGACCGCGTGCGGGTCCTCCGTCGCCGAGGGCCGGATGTTCGTCTGCATGGCATCAGACTCCCACCGAGCCTCGAATAAAGCAAGCATGCTTGCTTGCTTTTCGGCACGGCGTTCTCGCGGTGCGGTCCGGGAGGATCACCTCACCCGCCGTCGCGGGGGGTCACAGCGGGCACCCCAGCGTGTAATTCCACTCGGTGCCGTTCCGGGGGGCGTCGACCTTCACCGTCATCGATGTCGACACACCGGGGGGCACGTCGATCCACACGTGCCAGTCTCCGTTGGTTCCCACGTAGCCCGGGGTGGTCCACAGCACGGTTCCGTCATAGGCCACCTCGACGAAGTCGGGCACGTAATAGGTCTCCAACCGCAGCAGTACCCGGCCGCCGCCGCTGCGGCCGATCTCATGCCTGTTGGTGAAGATGCCCTGCCGCCCGGAATTGGTGAAGGTGTTGCACGGCGTGACCGGAGCCAGGACCACCTGGGTCGCCGCGAGGACCCGATCCCACCCCACTTCACCAAGCGAGGCCCTCTCCGCGAGGGTCATGATGTCCTGCGAACCCCCGGGGATCCCCTGCACCACCCGGAACACATCGAGGATCTCTCCACTGCGGATGTTCGCGATCAGTTCGTTGAGATTGGCCAGGGACCCGTTGTCCAGCGCTCCCCGGGCACCCGGGTTCATCCCCTCGATGATGGCCTCCAACTCCTGCACACTCCCGGCGGCGTCCCCGAGCTCGCTGCTGAGTTCGGCACTGGAGGGGGACCCGGTCTGGGCGGTGGCGACCGGCGCCCCGACCGCGACCACAGCCGCGGCCATCAGCGAGGTGGCGGCGACGACCGGGACTCTGGCGATGATCGAACGTGTCATGCGGACTCCTCGAACGATGACCGCACGGGACGTGCGCCCGGCGGGCCCGGACGATGCACGGTCTCCACCGACGCTAGGCAGCCGAGGCGCAGGGGTCTGTCCTACGTTCGCTCCATGTCCGCCGGTCCGGGCCTCGCGACGAGCCTCACGGTCCGAACTCGAGGAGTTCGCCGGGGATCGACAGACGGACGGAGGCCAGGTCGGCCCCGAGCCCGCTGTCGAGCGGCACACCACGCGGGGGGCGCGCCACGAGGTTGACGGCGCGGAGGTTGGGCAGCAGGTAACGGCGGGTCTCCATGCCCTCCAGCGCGGGCAGGAGTTCGCGGAAGCGGTCGATCGTGAGCTCTCCGGCCAGCCACGCGAACGCGGAGTCGTCCCAGGTCCAGACCGCGATGTTCACCCCTCGGCCGACCACGCCTCGACGCACGCTCGCGACGGAACCCAGCACGGACGTCACCGGCTCCCCCCCGGGCACGGACCCCCGCGACCACGGGGTGGGCAGCTCGCCGGGCCCGATGTCCGCGGTCTCCACCGGGACGGGCACCGCGACGCGTTCACCGCCCGGGAGGACGACGGTGTGTCCGGCGTCCGCCTGCGCCAGCGG
>NZ_JAALEC010000286.1:0-6676 GCF_014145205.1 Dietzia sp. DQ11-44 | reverse complement strand
CAGGCCCGAGCCGAACAGGACGCCTGGGACGTCCAGCAGGCCCGCAACCCCGAGCCGGACACCGCGGACGGCGACCTGCTGTCCGAGCCCACCTACTGGGCCCGCCGTGCCGCCCGCCACCGCGCAGAACGCGCCCGGGCCGACCGCTCCGGCCCCGATCGCGCGAATCCTGATGGCACCAGGCCTCCCATCGGTCGCTGGTGGGATCGCAACAAACCGGTGGTCGGCCGTGCCGAGGAGCAGGTTCACCAGCTCCTCGACGAGATCCTCCACCCGCCACCGTTCTGAGCTCGCACAACCCGGTGGCGTGCGTCATACATTGACCGACATCGATGGATTGCCTAGGGTTGGGCGCATGAGCACCCAGGTATCGGCGACCGCCGGCCCCCCTTCCCCCGCCGATCCCGACGCCCCGGTCGCCGCGCGGATGTCCTTCCTCGACCGTTACCTGGCCGTGTGGATCCTCGCGGCCATGGCTCTCGGGCTCCTGCTCGGGCGTCTGGTGCCCGGTATCGCCGAGGCGCTGGAGGCGGTCGAGGTCGGAGGAGTCTCGGTCCCCATCGCGGTCGGTCTGCTGGTGATGATGTACCCCGTCCTGGCCAAGGTCCGCTACGACGAGACGCGTCGCGTCACCGGGGACCGCAGGCTTCTCCTGCTGTCCCTCGCACTGAACTGGCTGGTCGGTCCCGCGCTGATGTTCACGCTGGCCTGGCTGATGCTGCCGGACCTCCCCGAGTACCGTACCGGCCTGATCGTGGTCGGCCTGGCCCGCTGCATCGCGATGGTGTTCATCTGGAACGACCTCGCATGCGGCGACCGGGAGGCTGCGGCGGTGCTCGTCGCGATCAACTCGGTGTTCCAGGTGATCGCGTTCGCGGGCCTGGGATGGTTCTACCTCCAGGTCCTCCCGGGCTGGCTGGGGCTGGAGACCACCACCGCCGGGTTCTCGGTATGGGCGATCGCGCTGAGTGTCCTCGTGTTCCTCGGTATCCCGCTGCTGGCCGGGTTCCTCACCCGGCACTTCGGCGAGAAGGCCAAGGGGCGGCAGTGGTACGAGGAGTCCTTCCTGCCCAAGATCGGTCCGTGGGCGCTGTACGGCCTGCTGTTCACCATCGTCGTGCTCTTCGCGTTCCAGGGCGACACCATCATCGGACGGCCTCTCGACGTGGCGCGGATCGCGCTGCCCCTGCTGGCCTACTTCATCCTCATGTTCGGCGGGAGCCTGCTCGCCGCCCGTGCTTCAGGCCTGAACTACGCCAAGTCCACCGCGGTCGCCTTCACCGCCGCGGGCAACAACTTCGAACTCGCGATCGCCGTGAGCATCGGCACCTGGGGAGTGGCGTCCGGCCAGGCGTTGGCAGGGGTGGTCGGGCCGCTCATCGAGGTGCCCGTGCTCATCGCGCTCGTGTACGTGAGCCTGTGGGCGGGCAAGCGTCTGTTCAAGGGTGACCCGACGGTCCCGAACGCGATCCACCAGGACATGTCGGCCTCCGGCCGCTCGCCTGAGCATGGTGCTCGATGACGCACCACGCTCCGGCGCGCCCCACGGTCCTGTTCGTGTGCAAGTCCAATCGTGGCAAGTCCCAGATGGCGGAGGCGCTGCTGCGTCACGCGGCGGGGGACGCGGTGGAGGTCCACTCGGCCGGTACGCGACCCGCGCTGGGGCAGTCCCCCAACGCAGAGGCCGTGGTCGCGCTCGCCGAGCTCGGCGCCGACATGTCGGGCGGCACCGCGGCGGCGGTGGATCACGACATCATGCGCCGCGCGGACCGCGTCGTCGTACTCGGGACGGCCGCACGGCTCGAGCCCGTCGACGGGATGCGCTCGGCCATCGACGTCTGGGAGACCGATGAACCGAGCGAGCGGGGAATCGAGGGTGCGGAGCGGATGGCACTGATCCGCGACGACATCGACGCCCGCGTGAGACGGCTGTGGGCCGAGCTGTCCGAACAGGGGACAGGTCACGCCGACTGACCGCCCCCCCCCGGACCTCACGGTTAACCGGTGTAGCGTTCCGGCTCCTCGCCGAAGGTGAAGCCGCGGCCCGAGATCTGCTCCGGTGTGATCTCCACGAAGTTGTACTTGAGCGTGGGGATCCACGGCTTGAGGTCGAGTTCCTCGGCGCGGTTGATCTCAGCGAAGCTGTCGAGCCGTCGCGCTTCGCCCCGGACGACCACCGACCACGCCTCCTCGTCCTGGATGTGGTCGACCTGGAAGACCACGTCGGGGTGAACGGTGAGGCCGGCGAGCTTGCTGCCCTCCGCCGTGCGGAAGAAGATCCTGCCCTCCGTCGACAGCGCGTAGTTGACGGGGAAGATGTCGGCCCGCCCGCCCGAGACGGTGATCAGACGGCCGAGCGACTCGGTCGCCAGCAACTCGAGTGAGCGGCCCTCGTCGAATTCGGTGATCGGGTTGTGGTCCATGAAAATATTCTCCCAGGCTCCGGCCCGGTAAGGAAGACCATCGCGACCACGGACGGGGCCGCACCGGGTGACAGACGTCACTGCACGGCGGTCACCTGCGGACTCGCCCGGCAATCGGGTAACGATCCGGCGAAGGTAGATGCGGCAACCGGTCCACGTCATTACGGTGGTGAGTACCTATGAACCCAGGAGAACGAGAAGCACCCCGTAACCCTGATTCGTCCGACGCGGTTTTCCGCCCGCCCACGGCGGCAGATGGAAATCGCATGTGGGAGATCGCCCGCGACAGCGGAGTACTCGACCTGAACTCCTCCTATGCCTACGTGTTGTGGGGAGCGGAATTCTCCGAGAGTTCGGTGGTCGTCGAGGTCGAGGGCCGCGTGGTCGGCTTCGTCACCGGATTCCTGCGCCCCTCGGAGCCGGACACGATCTTCGTCTGGCAGGTGGGCGTCGACGCGGACCAGCGCGGTAAGGGTCTGGCCGCACGGTTGCTCCACAACCTCATGGACCGGCTCGCCGAGCGCGGCGTGGTCCGCCTGCGCACCACCATCAGCCCGGACAACGAGGCGTCCCAGCGCACTTTCGGCGCCGTCGCGCGCGATCGGGGCATGACGTTGTCCAGCGAGGACTACCTCGGCGCCGAACTGCTCGGCGACGGGCACGAACCCGAAGATCTCTACACGATTTCCTAACAGGGCGCCCGGACGCATCCGTCCGCCGCCGCCGCCCGACACCATTGTTGATGGAGTGATCACCACCATGACCGAAGCCACGCACGACGCCAATCTGGACACCTCGATCTTCTCCGACCGCGAATCCGAGGTCCGCAGCTATTCCCGCAACTGGCCGGTGGTGTTCGACACCGCGAAGGGTGCGAAGCTCACGACCGTCGACGGGGACGACTACCTGGACTTCTTCGGTGGCGCCGGCGCGCTGAACTACGGCCACAACGACGACGACATGAAGAGCGCGCTGCTCGAGTACATCCAGCGCGACGGCGTCACCCACTCGCTCGACAAGTACACCGTCGCCAAGCGCGCCTTCCTCGAGACCTTCACCTCGACGATCCTCGAGCCACGGGGGTTGGACTACAAGGTGATGTTCCCCGGGCCGACCGGGACGAACGCCGTCGAGTCGGCGCTCAAGCTGGCCCGCAAGGTCACCGGCCGCGAGGCCATCATCAACTTCACCAACTCGTTCCACGGCATGACCCTCGGGTCGCTGTCCGTCACGGGTAACTCCATGAAGCGCGCCGGTGCCGGGATCCCGTTGGTCCACGCCACGCCGATGCCGTACGACAACTACTTCGGCGGCGTGACCGAGGACTTCCAGTGGATGGAGCGCGTGCTGGTCGACTCCGGTTCGGGCATGAACCGCCCGGCGGCCGTGATCGTCGAGTGCGTCCAGGGCGAGGGCGGTATCAACGCGGCACGCGCCGAGTGGCTGAAGGCCCTCGACGAGCTGTGCAAGCGACACGAGATCCTGCTCATCGTCGACGACGTCCAGATGGGCTGCGGCCGCACCGGCGAGTTCTTCTCGTTCGAGTTCGCCGGCATCAAGCCGGACATCGTCACCCTGTCCAAGTCGATCGGCGGCTACGGCCTGCCGCTGGCGATCACCCTGTTCAACCGCGAGCTCGACGAGTGGACCCCGGGCGAGCACAACGGGACGTTCCGCGGCAACAACATGGCGTTCGTCACCGCCGAGGTGGCGCTGCGGAAGTACTGGTCGGACGACAAGCTGCAGAACCGCACGCTCGAGAACGGCCGGATCCTCCGCGAGCGCTTCTCCCCGCTGGTCTACAAGTACGAGGGCAAGCTCGAGCTCCGCGGCCGCGGCATGGCCTTCGGTATCGCCTTCCTGGAGAAGCCGGAGCTGGCCGCAGAGGTCATGGCCCGCTGCTTCGACAACAAGATGCTGGTCGAGACCGCCGGCCCGAGCGACGAGGTCGTCAAGTTCCTCGCCCCGCTCATCCTGACCGACGAGGAGCGCGACCGCGGAATCGAGATCTGCTACGAGGCCGTCGACCACGTCCTCGCCCAGCAGTACCTCTGAGCCCGCCCGGACCACCACACCTTCCCCGAGGAGGCACCACATGATCGTTCGCACCACCGCAGAGATCACCGACACCGACCGCCACATCAAGGGCAACAACGGCAACTGGGAGTCCAAGCGCATCGTCCTGGCCGACGACCGGGTGGGGTTCTCGTTCCACGAGACCACCATCGCCGCCGGAACGACCAACGACTTCCACTACGCCAACCACATCGAGGCCGTCTGGTTGACCCGGGGCAAGGGCACGTTGCGGGACCTCACGAACGACAAGGAGTACCCGCTCGAGGCGGGTTCGATGTACCTGCTCGACGGTCACGAGAAGCATCAGGTCATCGTGGAGGAGGAGATGCAGATGCTCTGCGTCTTCAACCCCCCGGTCGTCGGCGACGAGAACCACGACGAGAACGGCATCTACCCGCTCCTGCGCCTGCAGGACGACGGATCGGTCGTGCGCGAGAAGTAGGCCCCACACGCACCACCCGCGCCCTCCCCGGCCGGACCCGCTCCACCCGGAGCGGTGTCGACCGGGGAGTCGTGCGTGGGGGGTCGCGCGTCGGTTTCGGTCCGTTCCGGTCGCACACCCGGCCGGGCGGGAGGGCACACTGGTCGGGTGTCCACGATCGTGTTCCTCCACGCCCACCCCGACGACGAGACCTCGCAGACCGCCGGGATGATGGCCCTCGCCTCGCGCGGTGGTCACCGCGTCGTCACGGTCTTCGCCACCGACGGCGACCACGGCCAGCGACCCGACCACCTCGGGCCCGACGGCGACCTGGTCGACCACCGGCGCGGTGAGGCCCGGGCCGCGGCAGCGGTACTGGGTGTCGCCCGGATCGACTGGCTGGGGTACCGGGACTCGGGGATGACCGGTTGGGCCCAGAACGACGATCCGCTGAGCCTGCACGGCGCCGACACCGACGAGGCGGCCGGGCGACTCGCCCGGATCCTCGACAGAGAGGATGCCGACGTCCTGGTGGGGTACGACCACCACGGGAACTACGGGCACCCGGATCACCTGGCCGTCCACCGCATCGCCCGCCGCGCGGTGGAGTCGGCGGCCCGTCGCCCGCGGTTGTTGGAGGCCACGACCAATCAGGACGCCCAGCTTGAGATGCTCGACAGCCCCGAGGCGGCGGAGTTCCTGGCGGCGTTCGCGTCCGGCGGCATGGACGTGGAGGAACTGCGCCGGATGATCCTCACCGGGGACGACGGGCTGCCGGTCGGGGTCCCGCAGTCGGAGATCGCGTGGGCGATCGACCTGCCCGCGGACGTCGTGGAGCTCAAGCGTCGCGCCATGGAGTGCCACGCCAGCCAGACCAGCGACATCGGCATGATGCTGGCCCTGCCGGAGAACGTCTACGCGGCGACGTTCGGGACCGAGTACCTCATCGAGCCGGGGTCCGACCAGTCGATGCGCCGCGGGTGGCCGTTCGACTGAATCGGCCGATCCGACCAGTCCCGATCCGACCCGCCCCGATCCGACCAGCCCCGCCCCGATCCGGCCTTCAGGGCATGTCGAGCGCGCGGACCCAGTCGCCGTGGCCGTGCGCCGTGGCCAGGGGTCGCCCGTTGACGGCGACGACGAAGATGCCCTTGTGGCGCCGGATCGGTTCCGGGACCTGCTCGGCGACGTCGGGCAGGAGGGTCACCCCCTCCACGGAGATCCACACCGCGCCCGCGTCCCGGCAGAGATCGGTGACCCGGCGGACGAACTCGGCGCGGGCCTGGGGCTCGAGGTACCCGAGCACCGCGGTGTGGAACACCACCGGCGTGGACCCCGCGGGGCACGCGGCCACGGAGTCCTCCAGCTTCTCCACCAGGTCCCCCGTGATGATCCGAGGCGGGTCGGCGGCGGCGATGTCGAGCGCGGCGTCCAGGCGGGGCACGCGCTCGGACTGCTGTCCGGGCCAGATCAGGCTGCGCAGCCAGGCACGCGAGTCCGCGTGGGCGGGGTCGATAGGGGCCAGGTCGACCCCGCCACGGTGGACGACGTCGGGCAGGGACCGCGGGCGGGGGACGCCGTCGCGCAGGGCGCAGTCGAGGACCGGTGTGCCGGCGGCCGGGGCGGCCGTATCCGATCCCGCCGGTCGCAGCTCGTGGGTGGAGCCGCCGTCGAGCGCGTACCGGTAGGCGTACCGGTCCGGGTAGAGGCACAGGCCGGCGGAGGCTCCCATCTCCACGAGCGAGAGCGGGCCCGG
>NZ_JAALEC010000285.1:0-4434 GCF_014145205.1 Dietzia sp. DQ11-44 | reverse complement strand
GCAGGGAGAGGAACGGCAGGAGGACCGCGCACCGCTTGGCCTCGTTGGTCTGCGTGGAGTGGGTGAGGGCGATCCGTTCGATCTGCGTCCAGTGGTCGTGGACGAACTCCCGGAACACCGGGTAGTCCTCGGTCTCGGGCGCGCCGGCGTGCCGGGCGGAGGCGAAGACCAGTGCGGGCTGTCGCTTGATCCGGGGCAGGCTCCCGATGAGCTCGCACGTCGCGGGGTCCTCGGCGATCCCCCGGGCCCACGCCAGGTAGACCGGGGTGCGGCCGCGGACCTCGAACTCGGCGAACTCGGCGTAGCGGGTGGGAACGTCGTCGACGTGCGCGGAGTCCATGCGGCCAGCGTGGCACACCGGGCGCCCCGGATCACCCGGATGTGCTGGCGCGGGGGCCGCCGACCCGCTATATTGGTGATGCATCAACCACTGGCCGCGACGACGACCGTAGGAGACCCCATGGCAGACGACACCGAGTTCATCGCAGCCAAGAACGCCTCGGAGGACGGTGAGTTCGTCCGCGACGCCACCTACATCAACGATCGGGTCGTGGCGGATCTCCCGCCGGGATCGGATCCGGTCGGGGAGAAGATCGGCGAGATGCGGTGGCCCGTCGAGGCCGGCCGATACCGCCTGATGGCGGCCCGGGCCTGCCCCTGGGCCAGCCGCTCGATCATCGTCCGCCGCCTGATGGGCCTGGAGGGCGCCATCTCCATGGGACTGGCCGGACCGACCCACGACGTCAACTCCTGGGTCTTCGACCTCGACCCCGACGGCAAGGACCCGGTCACGGGGATGCACCGGCTCCAGGAGGCGTACTTCAACCGGATCCCCGACTACCCGCGCGGCATCACGGTCCCGGCCCTCGTCGACCTGCCCACCGGGTCGGTGGTGACCAACGCCTACCAGAAGCTCAACTTCGATCTGCTCACGGAATGGTCGGCGTTCCACCGCGACGGCGCCCCGGACCTGTACCCCGACGAGCACCGCGACGAGATCGACGAGTTGGACTCGTGGATCTACCCGACCGTCAACAACGGCGTGTACCGCAGCGGGTTCGCGGCCGAGCAGGGCGCGTACGAGCAGGCCTACGACGAGCTCTGGGCCTCGCTGGACAGGCTCGAGGAGCGGTTGACCACCCGTCGGTACCTCGCCGGTGACACGATCACCGTCGCCGACATCCGGCTGTTCACCACCCTGGTGCGGTTCGACGCGGTCTACCACGGACACTTCAAGGCCAACCGCAACAAGATCACCGAGATGCCGGCCCTGTGGGGCTACCTGCGCGACCTGTTCCAGACGCCCGGCTTCGGGGACACCTGCGACTTCCCTCAGATCAAGGAGCACTATTACCACGTCCACCGCGACGTGAACCCGAACGGGATCGTGCCCAAGGGGCCGGACCTGGCGGGCCTCCTCTCCCGGCATCACCGCGAGGAGCTGGGCGGCCGCCCGTTCGGTGCCGGCACCGCCCCGGGGCCGATCGACGACCCGTCCGAACGGGTCCCGGAGGGGCACGGAGCGGGCTAGTCGGGGCCTGTGGGCCTAGACTGGCTCGCTGTGAACCCGGCCCCGTCCGAACTAGGTCGTTATCGACGTAGCGCCCGACAGTTCCTCATGTTCGGGATCGTGGGCGGGTCCGGGATGGTCGTCAACATGATCGTCACGGTCCTGATGAACAGGGCCAACGGCGGGACCCAGAACGCCCAGGACATCCTGTTCCCGTTCTCGGGGACGGAGTACAACTTCCGCTTCACGACCCTGGTGTGGATCGTGGCGTTCCTGGTGGCCAATGTCTACAACTTCATGCTCAACCGGCACTGGACCTTCGGTAAGGGACACAAGGCGCCGGTCATGCAGGAGTTCTGGCCGTTCCTGCTGGTGGGATCGGTGGCCGCGGCCGCGGGGATCTTCATCAAGCTGGCCTTCACCAACCCCACCTCGCCGCTCTACCTGCCCGAACCGTGGTTCCACGAGGACGCGGGGATCCACTCCCGGGAGTACTGGAGCCAGCTGTTCACGATCCTCATCACGATGCCGATCAACTTCGTCGTCAACAAGCTCTGGACGTTCCGCTCCGTCCGTCGCCGTCACCACGCCCGCTCCACCGCGGACGCTGTGGTCTAGGGGGGGACGGTCGTGGAGTCCTCGACGCTGCTGCTGTGGATCGACCTCGTGGGGGTGTTCTTCTTCGCCCTGTCCGGCAACCTCCTGGCCGCGCGGAAGAACATCGACATCACCGGCGGTCTGGTCCTGGGCCTGTTGGCCGGTCTCGGCGGCGGCATCCTGCGCGATGTGATGCTGGGTGTCACCCCGCTCGCGTTCGCGCAGCCGGTCCTGCTGGTGCCGCCGTTCGTCGCGGCCGCGGTGGTGTACCTGCTGGGCGCGCACCTGCACCGCGTCCGGACGCTGATCATCGTCTTCGACGCGGCCGGCCTCGGCCTGTTCTGTACCTTCGGCACCGCGCGGGCGCTGGACCACGGCATGCCGGTCGCCTCGGCGCTCCTGCTCGGCGTCATCACCGCGGTCGGCGGCGGACTCATGCGCGATGTGGTGGCCAACGAGATCCCCGCCGTGTTCAACGGTTCCGACCTGTACGTCATCCCCGCCGCCACCGGCGCGGCGCTCACGGCCCTGGCCGTCTCGACGGGCACGTGGGGCCCGGTCGCCGCGGCGGTGTTGTCCGCGTTCGCGTTCGCGTTCCGGATGGTGGCGTGGCGTCTGCAGTGGCGCGTCCCGGCGCCGATGCGCGGGTGGAGTGTGCGGGGGATCGACACCCGCCTGCGGCGCGACCGGTCGGTGTTCGGCCGTCCCGGCCGGATGAAGGGCGACGACGACGAGTCCCGCCGTGACCGCGACGTCGACGACTACCGGGATCGCCCACCGAGCCCTCGCCGGTAGTGTGTGCCGTCGTGCAGTATTACCTCAGCCTGCTGGGATTCGCGGCAGTCGACTCGGTCAACCTCCTGGCCTTCGCCGTGATCGCCGGGCTCTGGCTCACGGCCGCCGGCCGCGGGGGAGGCTTCGCCTCACGCGCCGCCCGTTTCACCGGAGGAGCGTTCTGCGGCATCGTCCTGCTCTCGCTGGTGTCGGTGTGGGTGATCGGCAACAACCAGGAGTTCGTGCGCAGCCTGTTCTACAACCTCTGGGCGATGGTGGTCCTGGGCGTGGTCGGCCTGGTGATCACCGTGTTGGGACTGCGCAGACCCGCGGAGGCCAAGGAGGACAGCGTCGAGGCCCCGCTGACCCAGACCGTGCTCCAGAGGTTCGGCATCATGGTCACCGGCATCTCACTGGGTGTCATCCAGTCGGCGACCTCGGCGCCGTTCGCGGCGGGCATGGTCCTCATCTCGTTCGCCGAGACGCCGTGGTGGTCCAAGCTGCTGCAGATCCTGTTCTTCGCGGTCATCGCGATCCTGCCGAGTACTGGCCTGATCATCGCGTTGTCGAGGGTCGACTCGTCCGGTGTCGCCGCGGCGACCCGCAGGATCGACAGGTTCCTGGTCTACGGCCGCGTCGCCGGCCGGTTGCTCACGCTCGTCGTGGGTGTGGCACTCGTGCTCCTGGCGGCGGTGCGCATCGTGCAGCTCAGCGGGTGGCTGTCCTAGCCGGATCGTGTCGGACCCAGCCGGATCGTGTCGGAGCCGGATCCTAGGGTGGCGGCGATCACCGGGGAGGGTGGTCCACGAACCTGCAGGGGGAGACATGGCGGAAGACCAGACGGATCAGACCGGCGGCGCGGTGCTGTGCGAGGACGGTCTGATGCGGCCGCCCTGGGCGGCGCGTGATCCCCTGTTGCGGGAGTACTACGACACCGAATGGGGGATGCCGGTCCACGACGAGGCCGGCCTCTACGAGCGGCTCGTCCTGGAGGGTTTCCAGTCCGGCCTGAGCTGGCTGACGATCCTGCGCAAGCGACCGGCGTTCCGCGAGGCGTTCGCCGGGTTCTCGCCCGACGCGGTCGCGGACTTCGGGGAGCCCGACGTCACCCGGCTCATGGCGGACGCCCGGATCGTGCGCAATCGGCGCAAGATCGACGCGGCCATCGGCAACGCGCGCGCGGTGATCGCGCTCCGGGCGCAGGGCGGACTCGGGGAGTTGATCTGGTCCTACCGGCCGGAGCGCACCCCGGAGCCCCGGACCATGAGCGAGGTGCCCAGCCGGTCCCCGGAGTCGGAGGCGCTCGCCCGGGACCTCAAGCGACGGGGTTTCGGCTTCGTGGGCCCGGTGACGGTGTTCGCCCTGATGGAGGCCATCGGGGTGGTCGACACGCACCTGGTGGAGTCGCATCGGCGCGGCACCTCCGGCATCTGGTCACGCGAGGGCACGCCCTGACCGCGCCCGCGGTCCGACGTCAGCCCGGTGACCCGGTACCGGGCTGCTCGGCCTGATCGGCCCGGACCGGCAGGGCGGGCAGGTCGGCGCGGGGCGGG
>NZ_JAALEC010000284.1:0-2445 GCF_014145205.1 Dietzia sp. DQ11-44 | reverse complement strand
TGCCGAGCGGGGCAAGGGCTATTCGGAGAAGCTCGTCGCCAAGACCGTCGCCCGCGCCGCCGAGGGCGAGGCCCGGGACGCCGCGCAGGCGAAGGGCGAGGCGCTCCTGGCGCGCATCACCCCCACCACCGACGCCGCGGCCGCCTCCGGTGCGCAGGCCGTCATCGAGGCCGTGTTCGAGGACCCGAAGGTCAAAGAGACGGTGTTCGCGGAGATCGCGCCGCACATCGCCCCGGACGCGCTGCTGTGCTCCAACACCTCGACCCTTCCCATCACCATGCTCGCGGGCGGCGTGGACCGGCCGGCCGACTTCATCGGCCTGCACTTCTTCTCGCCCGTCGACAAGATGCCGCTGGTCGAGATCATCAAGGGCGCCGAGACCTCGGAGGATGCCCTCGGGCGCGCCCTGGCACTGGTCGCGCAGATCGGCAAGACCCCCATCGTCGTCAACGACTCCCGCGGGTTCTTCACCTCGAGGGTCATCGGGACCTTCACCAGTGAGGGCATGGCGCTGCTCGCCGAGGGCGTCCCCGCGCCCACCGTCGAACAGGCCTCCTCGCAGGCCGGCTACCCGGCGCCGGTGCTCGCGCTGATGGACGAACTCACGTTGACCCTGCCCCGCAAGATCCGTGACGAGACCCGCCAGGCGGCCGAGGCAGAGGGCCGGCCGCTGCCCGACCACCCGGGCAACGCCGTACTCGACACGATGATCGACGAGTACGACCGCAAGGGCCGCTCCACCGGCGCCGGCTTCTACGAGTACACCGACGGCAAGCGCTCCGGACTCTGGCCGGGCCTGGCGGAGGCTTTCGGCCCCGCCACCGAGATCCCGCTGCAGGACGCGATCGACCGGATGCTGTTCGCCGAGGCGATCGAGACCGTCAAGTGCCTCGACGAGGGCGTGCTGGAGACCACCACCGACGCCAACGTCGGCTCGATCCTGGGCATCGGCTTCCCGGGCTGGACCGGCGGCGTCGCCCGCTACATGGACCAGTACCCGGGCGGCCTGCCCGGCTTCGTCGCCCGCGCCGAGGAGCTCGCCGAACGCTACGGGGACCGTTTCACCCCGCCGGAGTCCCTGCGGTCCAAGGCCGCCTCCGGCGGCACCTACGAGGAGGTCCAGCCGTGATCCGTACCCGCTTCACCGAGGAGTTCGGCGTCCGTCATCCGATCGTCCAGGGCGGCATGATGTGGGTCGGCCGCGCCGAACTCGCGGCCGCCGTGTCCGAGGCGGGGGCGCTGGGAATCATCACCGGGCTCACCCAGCCGACGCCCGAGGACCTGGTCCGCGAGATCGCCCGGTGCCGGGAGATGACCGACCAGCCCTTCGGGGTCAACCTCACGATCCTCCCGTCGATCACGCCGCCCCCGTACGCGGAGTACCGCCAGGCGATCGTCGAGTCGGGCGTGAAGATCGTCGAGACCGCCGGGTCCAACCCCAAGGACCATCTCCCTGTCTTCCACGACGCCGGCGTCAAGGTCATCCACAAGTGCACCTCCGTGCGGCACGCACTCAAGGCTGAGAAGCTCGGCGTGGACGCCGTCTCCATCGACGGCTTCGAGTGCGCCGGACATCCCGGTGAGGACGACGTCCCCGGTCTGGTGCTCATCCCCGCCGCGGCGGCCCGGCTGACCATCCCGATGCTGGCGTCCGGAGGCATCGCCGACGCCCGCGGCCTCGTGGCCGCACTGGCCCTGGGGGCCGACGGTGCCAACATGGGGACGCGGTTCATGTGCACGGCCGAATCGCCGGTCGCGGACCAGGTCAAGCAGCAGATCGTCGCCAACTCCGAGCTCGACACCACGCTCATCTTCCGCACGCTGCACAACACCGCGCGGGTCGCGGCGAACGCCGTCTCGGCGGAAGTGGTGGCCAGGGAGGCCGAGGGCGTGGAGTTCTCCGACATCCAGCACCTCGTCGCCGGGGCCCGGGGCCGCAAGGTTTTCGAAGACGGCGACCTGGACGCCGGCATCTGGTCGGCGGGTCAGTGCCAGGGCCTGATCGACGACGTGCCCACCGCGGCCGAGCTGGTCGACCGCATGATGGCCGAGGCCGAGTCGATCATCACCGACCGGCTGGCCGGCATGGTCGCCGCCGCGGAGACGGTCCGATGACCCCCACGGGCCGGGACGCGGTCATGGTCGACCGCGACGACCTGGGTGTCGCGACTATCAGCATCAACCGACCCGACCGGATGAACGCGCTCGACCACCCGACGGTGAGCGCACTGGTGGAGATCATCTCCGAGCAGAGCCTGGACCCCGACACCAGAGTCATCGTGCTCGCCGGCGAGGGCGGGGCGTTCACCACCGGGGCGGACCTGCAGGCCATCCGGGACGGGGCCGGGACGGACGAGGCGCCCAGCCCCGAGGCCACCATGACCAGCGCCGCCGAGCTGGTGCGGGCGGTGCTGACCGCCCCGGTCCCGGTGATCGCCGCGGTCA
>NZ_JAALEC010000283.1:0-5110 GCF_014145205.1 Dietzia sp. DQ11-44 | reverse complement strand
CCGGCCTGCACGCCCGAGACGGCGTCCTCGATCACCACGCAGCGGTCCGCGGGCACGCCCAGCAGTTCGGCCCCCCGCAGGTACGTGTCGGGCCGGGGCTTGCCCGGGATGCCCTCGGCCTGCGCCACCAGCCCGTCGACGACGACCTCGAAGCGGTCCCGCAGCCCCGCCGCCTCGAGCACGGGGCCCGCGTTCTTGGAGCTGGAGACCACGCAGGACGCGATCCCGGCGGCGTCGAGGGCGTCGAGGTAGGCGACCGACCCCGGGTAGGCCTCGATCCCCTCGTCGAGCAGCTGACGGAAGACGATGTTCTTGCGCAGCCCCAGCCCGGTGATCGTGTCCGCCTCGGCTGACCCCTCGTCGTCGTCGCCCTCGCCCTCGACGCCATCGGGCAGCGTGAGGCCGCGCGCGGCGAGCATCGACGCGATCCCCTCCACCCGCGGTTTGCCGTCTATGTAGCGGAAGTAGTCCTCGTCCGAGTAGGGGTCGATCCCGCGGTCGGCGAAGTACGCGGAGAACATCCGGTTCCACGCCTGCATGTGCTTCTCGGCCGTCGGGGTGATGACCCCGTCGAGGTCGAAGAGCACGGCATCTATGCCGTCATGGTCCATGTCGAATCCTGCTTCCGGGTCGGTGGGCCGATCGGGCTCGTCCGGTGACGCATCAAGGGTAGACACCCGGACGCCGTATCGAACCCCTCACCTCCCCCCGTGCGGCCCATCTCACGCCCGGCGGGCAGGGAATGTGGGTGCCATCCGGCCTACGTGCGGGAGGGATGCGGGGTCCACCCGGCCTCGACTCGGGGCGGAATGCACTGTCACCGGGTGCCCGGTGGCACTATGGTCGGTGACTCTGGACTAGAAGGAGAGAGATGCGACTTCGCACCCGCAATCCCCGCCGTGTCGCGATCGCCGGCCTCGCACTGGTCACCGCGGCCGCACTCACGGCCTGCACGTCGGACTCCGACGACTCCGGGAACGGTGACGCCCCGGGCGACACCCAGACCGCCGAGACCGTCGACGAGTCCGCACCCGAGGCGCCTCTCGACCAGCTGGTCCTGGCCGAGGGCGAGGCCCCCGGTGGCGGTGTGGTGCAGGTGATCGAGCCGGATCTCCTCCAGGAGGCGGTCGACAAGCTCGTCGCCGACCAGGGCAAGCAGCTCATGGAGGACCCGGCGTGCGACAGGGTCTCCCGCCTCGAGACCGTCTCCAACTTCGCGACCACCGACGGGCTGACCGCAGCGGTGCGGTACAAGCAGTCGCAGGAGGACGACACCGAGCATCGTTTCGGGATCGGCATGGTGGGTCAGAAGCTCGACGATTTCATGGACCGCTCCCTGTACGAGGCCTGCACCACCTCGCGGAGCTCCACCAACCCCGACGTCGAGCTCGTCATGACCGTGGGTGACGCCCCGGCCATCGAGGGCGCCGAGGGCTTCCGGGTCACCAGCGACTTCATCACCACCCGGCCGGACGGCACCCGCTCACTGAGCCGGGCCATCGCGATCCACGGCTTCACCCGTGACACCACCGTGAGCGTCGAGTACGCGGCCCGCGGCAACAACCCGGAGGCGGACCCGGTCCTGCCCTCCGCGGCCGGCGCCCTGGACGCCATCTACGAGGCGCAGATGGCCAAGATCGTGGTGGCCGAGTAAGCCGCTCGACCGTCGCCGGCGCCCCAGCCATCGAGAAGAGCGTTCCGCGCACGTCGCCCGAGAGGCGGTGCGCGGAACGCTCTTGTCGTTGACCGTTGCCCGGTGAGGGGCGGGCCCGGGAGCCCGGTGAGGGGCGGGCCCGGCACCCGACAGGGCCGGCCGGCCGGCGCCCCCTACAGGTTGATCATGTGGCCGCTGACGCCCTCGACGGCCTCCTTCATGGCCTCCGACAGGGTCGGGTGGGTGTGCACGTTGCGCGCCACGTCCTCGGCGGTGAGGTCCCACATCTGCGCCAGGGTCAACTCGGGCAGCAGCTCGGAGACGTCGGGGCCGATGAGGTGGGCACCGAGCAGTTCGCCGTGCGCCCCGTCGGCCACGACCTTGACGAACCCGACCGCGTGGCCGAGCCCGTGCGCCTTGCCGTTGGCGGAGAACGGGAACTTGCCCACCTTGACGTCGTAGCCCTCGTCGCGGGCCTGGGCCTCGGTCAGCCCGAACGAGGCCACCTGCGGCTGGCAGAACGTCGCGCGCGGCATCATCCGGTAGTCACCCAGGGTCTGCGTCTGGGCGCCGGCCATGGTCTCGGCGGCCACGACTCCCTGCGCCTCGGCCACGTGGGCCAGCTGCAGCTTGGCGGTGACGTCGCCGAGGGCGTAGATGCCCTTGACGTTGGTCCGCATGTTGTCGTCGATGGCGATGGCGCCGCGGTCGGTGAGCTCGACACCGGTCTTGTCCAGGCCGTAGCCCTCCACCCGGGGCGCGAACCCCACGGCCATCAGCACCTTGTCCACGGTCAGGGTCTGGGACTTGCCCTCCTCACCGTTCTTCTCGACCTCCACCTCCACCGAGTCGCCGTTGTCGGTGACCTTGGTGGTCTTGTGCCCGGTCAGGACCTTGACGCCGAGCTTCTTGTAGTGCTTGGCGATCTCCTTGGAGACCTCCTCGTCCTCGTTCGGCAGGAGACGGTCCATGAACTCGACGATCGTCACCTCGACGCCGTAGTTGGACATGACGTAGGCGAACTCCATGCCGATGGCCCCGGCGCCGACGATCACGATGGAATCCGGGAGCTCGCGGGAGAGGATCTGGTCCTCGTAGTCCACCACGTTCTCGCTCAGCTCGATCCCGGGCAGCGTCTTGACCACGGAACCGGTGGCGATGATGCAGTTGTCGAACGTGTACGAGGTGCCGTCGACCTCGATCGTCTTGTCGTCGGTGAAGGTGCCGAAGCCGTCGATCTCGGTGATCTTGTTCTTCTTCATGAGGAAGTGGACACCCTTGACGATGTTGTCCGAGACCTTGCGGCTGCGGTCGTGGGCCACCCCGTAGTCGAAGGAGACGTCCCCGGAGATCCCGAACGTCTTGGCGTCACGCAGCACCGTGTTGGCCAGCTCGGCGTTGCGCAGCAGCGCCTTCGAGGGGATGCACCCGACGTTGAGGCACACACCGCCCCAGTATTTCTCCTCGATCACGGCCACCTTGAGGCCGAGCTGCGAGGCGCGGATCGCGGCGACGTAGCCACCGGGGCCCGCGCCGAGGACGATGAGGTCGTAATGAGTGTCAGCCACGACACACAGGGTAGCGCTCCCGACGGCCGCCGAGCGGCGGAGCGGCGTGGAACCCCACCCGAAATGAGCGTCGCCGCCTCCTCCCGGGGGGAGGGGCGGCGACGGTGCCCGAGTGGGGCGAGCTCAGGACAGGTTGCCCAGGACCGACTTGAGAGCCGAGGCGACGATGTCGCCGACGGTCTCGGCGATCATGTCGGTGATGTTGCCGGTGGCGCTGCCGCCGCTGAGCGAACCGGACTCGCCCGAGCCGGTGCTGAGGATGTCGGTGAGGGAACCCATTGTGTATCTCCGTTTATCGAGTGCATTCCCGAGGATTTCGAGAATGGCCGGGTCAGGCGACCCCTGCATGGCGTTGATGGTACTGACGCTACGGCCCGGTAACAAGAGCCTGTGGATTTCTTACACCGGTTCAGTTGCCGACGGGCCGCACACGGCATCATCGGGGCATGAACTCATCCGCGTCGCCCGATCCGTTCCTGCATCTCGAGGACGTCGACTCCGCCGGGGCCCTCGAGTGGGTCCGGGACCGGAGCGACCGAACCGTGGCGGATCTCGCCTCCGGGCCGGAGGCCGAGACGGCGTACGCCCGCGCCCTGGAGATCCTCGACGCCTCGGACCGCATCGCGTGGCCGGTCCTGCGCGGCCGCCACGCCTACACCCTCTGGCGGGACGCCGACCATCCCCGCGGTCTGTGGCGACGGGTGCCGTGGTCCGTGCTCTCGCGTGGTGCCCCGGGCGTCGACCACCCGGCCTGGGAGACCCTGGTGGACGTGGACGCCCTGGCCGCCGAGGAGGGGGTCAACTGGGTCTACTCGGGCACCGTGGTCCGGCGCCCCGCGGACGACAGGGCGCTCGTCCGGCTCTCCCGCGGGGGCGCGGACGCGGTGGAGGTCCGCGAGTTCGATCTGACCGCCCGCCGATTCGTCCCGGAGTCCGAGGGCGGGTTCCGGCTGTCCGAGGCCAAGAGCTCGGTGTCCTGGGTGGACCGGGACACCCTGCTGCTGTCCTCGCCGCTGGACCCCGGCGGGTCGGACGCCACCGACTCCGGCTACCCCCGCCTGGCGCGGCTGTGGCGTCGCGGGACCGACCCGCTCAGCGCGCCGGTGATCTTCTCCGGACGATCGGAGGACGTGGCGGTGGGCGCCGCGTACGACCTCACCTCGGGCCGCTACACGACCAGCCGTGCCCCCGACTTCCACACCTCCGAGGAGTGGTTCTGGTCCCCGGGGGTCGATCCCTCGACCACCGCACCCCACCGACTCCCGGTCCCCGAGGACTGCCGCGTGGAGTCGTGCGGGGACTGGCTGCTGCTGCGGCCGCGCACCGATCTCGAGGTCGCCGGACGCACCCACGCCGGCGGGTCGGTCCTCGTGCTGCCGTGGGCCGCGATCGACGCCGACCCCTCGCGGTTGCCCGAGCCCGTCGTCCTGTTCTCCCCCACCCCCTCCACCACGGTCGAGGACGTGACCTGGGGCCGGGGCCGGATCCTGCTGACGATCCTCGACGACACCGAGTCCCGCCTCGAGGCGTACACGATCCCCGACGCCGCGGACGGGGCCTGGGAGCCCCGCCCCGTCGAGGGCTTACCGGACCACGTGTCGGTGGACGTGCTGTCCTGCGACCGCCTGTCCGGCGCCGACGCAGGCGGCGGAATGGACGACGACGACGAGCGCCCACACCCCGACGACGCCGTCCTCGCGGTGTCCGGGCCGATCGTGCCGCCGTCGCTGGTGCTGCTGCGCGCGGACGGCTCCACCACGACGCTCGGGTCCACCCCCGACCGGTTCGACACCACCGGCATCGAGGTCACCCGGCACACAGCGGTCAGCGACGACGGCACCCGCGTGCCCTACACCGTGATGCGCGGCCCCGGCCCCGACGGGCCGAG
>NZ_JAALEC010000282.1:0-2211 GCF_014145205.1 Dietzia sp. DQ11-44 | reverse complement strand
CGGGCGCGACCGGGGTGGCACTGACCCGCCGCGCGGCCGACGCGCTCGCCGAGCGCACGGGCCTCCAGCTGCCACGGGTGTTGAGCCGCAACGCCGCCCCACCGGTCCCGGAGGGGATCGTTCCCGATGCCCCCGGGGTCACCCCGTTCGTCACGTCCAACGAGGAGTTCTACCGCATCGACACCGCGCTGCGCGTCCCCGCGCTGACCACCGCGGACTGGCGACTGCGGATCCACGGGATGGTGGAGAGGGAGGTCGAACTGGACTGGCAGTCCCTGACGAGCAGGGAGTTCCGGGACCGGATCGTCACCCTGACCTGCGTGTCCAACGAGGTCGGGGGCAACCTCGCCGGTAACGCGACCTGGACCGGTTTCCCGATCGCCGAGCTGCTCGCCGAGGCCGGCCCCCTTCCCGAGGCCGACATGCTGCTCTCGACCTCCGTCGACGGGTGGACGGCGGGTACCCCGCTCGAGGCCCTCACGGACGGCCGGGACGCCCTGTTGGCCGTCGGGATGAACGGCGAACCCCTGCCGCTCGAGCACGGGTACCCGGTCCGGCAGGTCGTTCCCGGCCTGTACGGCTACGTCTCCGCGACCAAGTGGGTGGTGGACTGGGAGGTCACCCGTTTCGACCGGGCCAGTGCCTACTGGACCGACCGGGGGTGGGGTGAGCGGGGACCCATCCTCACCGCGAGCCGGATCGACAGGCCCGCCCCCCTGGCCCAGCTGGAGCCCGGCCCCGTCGTGGTGGCCGGGACGGCGTGGGCCCAGCGCCGGGGCATCGACCGGGTGGAGGTGCAGGTCGACGACGGGCCGTGGAACGAGGCGACGCTGGCCGAGGAGTACTCGATCGACACCTGGCGCATGTGGTCGTGGACGTGGGACGCCCAACCCGGCCTGCACACGGTGTCCGTCCGGGCGACCGATTCGACCGGTGAGGTGCAGACGGAGACACGGCAACCCCCGATCCCCACCGGAGCCACCGGCTGGCACAACCGCACGTTCCGGGTGTCGGGAACATGACCGTCCTCGACACACCCCTCCTCACCACCCGCCCGTCCCGTGCGTTCGGACCACCGCGCATTAGACTGTCCACCGTGTCCGAGCCCACCGCCCCGTCGCTGGCCGATCCGGGGCGCCTCCTGGAGCTCTCCGCGGCCGGGGATCTCGATGCCTTCGCCCGCTTCTACGACCTCATGGCGCCCCGTGTGCACGGTCTCGCGCTCCGCGTCCTGCGCGACCCCGGGTACGCGGAGGAGACCGTGCAGGAGGTGTTCCTCCAGGTCTGGAAGCAGGCCTCGGGGTACAGCCCGAAGCTCGGTTCGGTCCATTCCTGGGTGCTGACCATCGCACACCGGCGTGCGGTGGACAGGGTGCGGTCCGAGAGTTCCGCGGCCCGGCGCGACGAGGCGGACGCCGCCGCGGGGATCACGCACTCCGGCGACATCGCCGACCAGGTGACCGAGGAGATCACCAGGGAAGAGGACGCCGCGGACATCCGTCGATGTCTCGGGGAACTCACCGAGAACCAGCGCGAGTCCATCGAGATGGCGTACTTCTCCGGGTTGACCTACCGGGAGGTCGCCGACCAGCTGGGGTCCGCACTGCCCACGATCAAGTCACGAATCCGCGACGGCCTGCGCCGTCTCAAGAGCTGCCTGGGAGGTGAGCTGTCATGACCGTCCGACACCACGATCACCCGGGGTCCCCGGACACGGTTCATCCCGAGGACCTCGACCTCTACGCCCTGGACGCGCTGGACCAGGAGGAGGCGGACGCCGTCGAGCAGGCGCTCGTCGCCGCGACCCCGGATCAACGCAGCTCGATGCTGGCCCACATCCGGTCCACGCGGGAGGTCGTGGCCGATCTGGTGGCCGACGCCGACCTCGACGTCCCGCCGCCGCCATCCCTGCGCACCAGGGTGCTCGACCTGGTCACGGCGGAGGCCGGGACCGGACACGATGCGCCCACCCCGGATGCCGACGACACCGGTGACACCGGGGGCGCCGCGGTGGTCGACCTGAGCCGGATGCGCGAACGCCGGCGCCCCGGGACCTGGACCTTCCTCGCCACCGCGGCGGCGGCCATCGTGTTGGTGGCCGCGGGGGTGACCATCGGGCGACTGACGGGCGACGCGGGACCGGAGGACAACCTCCCGGTCGCGTCCCCGCCCGCCGCGACGATGCCGGACGAGGTCACGTCCCTGCTCACG
>NZ_JAALEC010000281.1:0-3180 GCF_014145205.1 Dietzia sp. DQ11-44 | reverse complement strand
TGCAACTCCGCCCAGATCGGGATCACCGAGGAGCCCGCGGGCGGCTCCCCGGCCCCCACGGGTGAGGTACTGCTGGCCCTCGACCTGGCCTGAGCGAGCGACCCGGCCCGAGCGCGCATCCTGGCCCGAGGGGCGCGACCCGGCCCCGAAGGTGTCCGGGCGGGATCGGCCGCTCAGGCCCGGCGGCTCACGGCCGCCACCACTGCCGCAGTGGAACGTCCCAGGTCATGGTGTCGCCGAGCCGGACGGCCAGGATCTGATGGAGCTGGATCTTGTTGTGCTCGAAGCCGTACTGGCAGGCACCCATGTAGAGCCCCCACAGCTTGGCCATCGGTTCGCCCACCTCGTCGACGGCCTCGTCCCAGTGCTCGACCAGGTTCGCGCACCAGTCGCGCAGCGTGAACGCGTAGTGCTGGCGGAGGTTCTCCTCGTGGACCACCTCAAACCCGGCGTTCTCCGCCTCGAGGTGGACCGTCCCGGCACCGGCCAGTTCGCCGTCGGGGAAGATGTACCGGTCGATGAAGGCACCCGCCTTGACCGAGCGCGAGTTGTCCGGCCGGGTGATGCAGTGGTTGAGCAGCCGACCCCCCGGCCTCAGGTAGCCGTGCAGCCGGGTGAAGTAGTCGTGGTAGTTCCTGCGCCCGATGTGCTCGGTGATGCCGATGGAACTGACCGCGTCGAAGTCACGCTCGGGGACGTCGCGGTAGTCCATCAGGCGGACCTCGGCGAGGTCCCCCAACCCCTGGTCCCGGATCGCGGCCTGTCCCCATTCGACCTGCTCGCGCGAGAGCGTCACGCCGATCGCCCGGACCCCCCGGGCGGCCGCGTACCGCACCATCCCGCCCCACCCGCAGCCCACGTCGAGCAGACGGTCACCGGCCTTCAGTCCGAGCTTGTCGAACACCAGCCGGTACTTGTTGTCCTGGGCCTCCTCCAGGCAGACCCCGGCGTCGGGGTAGCACGCGCAGGTGTAGGTCATGGAGGGCCCGAGGATCCACTCGTAGAAGCGGTTGGACACGTCGTAGTGGTAGCTGACCACCTCCGAGTCCCGCTTCTTGGAGTGCCTGCGCATGCCGTGCGCGACGCGACGCCACGCCGCGGGCACCTCCTGCTCGGGAATCGGCAGCATGGTGATATTCTCGCGCCCGATCGAGCGGGCGATGCGCGCCATCGTCCGCAGGTCCGGCGTGTGCGTCATGGTCTTGCGGAAGACCTCGAGCGCGCCGAACACGTCATGCGGCGCACCGGGATGCACCCCGTCGACCTCGAGCTCGCCCATGAGGTAGGCGCGGGCAAGTCCGAGGTCGCCCGGCGCGGTGACGAAGTACTGCAGCGCCCTCCGGCTCGTCAGGCGTAGCACCAGCTCGCTGTTCTCCGGGCCGAACGCCGACCCGTCGTAGGCCTCGATCCGCAGGGGCGGCTCCCCCGTCGCGAACGCGGCGACGATCTCGCCGATGGTCATCCTGTCCGTTGTCACCGTGCACCCACCGCCTTGTCATAGAGGGTCGCGAAGCGGCCCCGGGGATCGAATCGCGTCTTGAGATGTGCCGCGTGCTCGCCGCCGTACAGCTGGTCGAACTCCTCGCGGGAGTAGAAGACCTCGGAGTAGAGCGACTTGTGCCCGCCGAGCCGGGAGACCTCCTCTTCGATGCGCCGGTTCCACGCCCCCTCGGCCATGCCGGGCTCGATCGGCGCGGAGGACCAGAACCCGATGTTGACGTACGTGGTCTCCGGCGCCAGCGGATACAGCGGCCACGGCCGGTCGGAGCCGGGGCCGCCGCCCACACCCGGCGCGGGCGTGGACTCACGCAGCCGCAGCGGGCAGATCCACAGCGGCTCGATGGGCACCTCCCGCAGGAACCACTCGAGGAACTCCTCGGTCCGGTCGATGGTCACCTCGACGTCCTGCACCACGCGCTCCCGCGGGCCCTCGCCCTTGAGCGCGCCGATCCTGTTGCCCAGGTCGTATCGGTGGTCCAGGCCGATGATCTTCCAGTACGCCGACGACCTCAGCAGCTGTTGCGGCCACCACCGGCGGATGCCGGGGTTCTGCACCCCGAACGCGCGCGAGCACCAGAACCAGTCGGTGTCCCAGCGCCACAGGTAGTCGCGGATGGTCAGCCGGTCGCGGGCCACCGAGCCGGCGGGGCCGCCGTGCTGGATCGACCGGTAGTAGATCGCCTGCTTGTCCCGCACCCCCGTGTAGTCCGAGACGGGGCCGGGCTCGTCGGTCCGCCGGCCCAGCGTCAGGTAGGACTCGCCCGCCGAGAAGACGACCCCGTCCAGGAAATCGACCTCCTCGTCGTCGTACGACCCGGACTCGCCGATCCGCGCCAGCCCGTCGGTCAGCGCGGCGAGGGAGTCGAACCGGACGTGGCGCAGTCCGACGTACCGCTCGACCGGTTCGAGCGCGATGCGCAGCCGCACCGCGTACCCGAGCGAGCCGTAGGAGTTGGGGAACCCGCGGTACAGCTCGCGCTCCCGGTCCGTGCCGTCGGGGCGGGCGGTGACGATCTCGCCCGTGCCGGTGAGCACGTCCATCTCCAGGACCGACTCGTGGGGCAGCCCCAGCCGGAAGGAGCTGGACTCGATGCCCAGCCCGGTCACCGCACCACCGAGGGTGATGGTCTTGAGCTGCGGCACCACGTACGGCATCAGCCCGTACGGCAGGGTGGCGTCCACCAGGTCCTCGTACGTGCACATGCCCTGGACGTCGGCGGTGCGGGTGTCCGGATCCACGGAGACCACGCGCGTCAGACCGGTGGTGTCGAGACCGGGCGACGACGACGAGGCGCGCGGCCTGAACAGGTTGGACGTCTTCTTGGCCAGCCGGACGGGCTCACCGACGGGGACCGCCTCGAAACTGGCCAGGAGTCGACTAACACCCTCCTCGTGGCGCCGGGGTCCGACGATCAGCGATCCGGACAGACGACCATGAGTGCCCATGCGTCCCACCCTAGTAGCGGTCGGCGACCACCAGAGTTGATCCGGCTGCGGCCCACCCCGATGGCCCGGCCGCGCGCCTCCGGCCGTCCCGGGGGTGGCGGGCGGGAGGCGGTGTGGGCCCGTCTCGAACGCGTCTCGATTGTGACACCGGTCATATCGCGCGGGCGATTCGGTCCCGACCCCGGCGGCCATTTCCGTAGCCTTCCCCGCAGATCGACCCCCGCACCCGTACCC
>NZ_JAALEC010000280.1:0-2102 GCF_014145205.1 Dietzia sp. DQ11-44 | reverse complement strand
GCGGCTCCTCTCCAACGTCGTCGAGGCGGGGACCCCCGCCGGGGGCGAGGACGACTTCGTGGAGATCGAGCGGATCGGCGAGATCCCGAGCTTCGACTTCGAGCCGAGGGACCACCTCGAGCTCGGGGAGAGTCTGGGGCTGCTGGACATGGAACGCGGCGCCAAGGTCTCGGGCGCGCGCTTCTACTTCCTCACCGGCTACGGCGCACTCCTGCAGCTGGGCATGCTGCAGTTGGCCGCGCAGAAGGCCACCGCCAACGGCTTCACACTCATGATCCCGCCCGTTCTGGTGCGCCCCGAGATCATGCAGGGCACCGGGTTCCTCGGCGCCCACGCCGACGAGATCTACCGGCTCGAGGCCGACGACCTCTACCTGGTGGGCACCTCCGAGGTCGCGCTCGCCGGCTACCACCAGGGCGAGATCCTGGACCTGTCGGCCGGACCCAAGCGGTACGTCGGCTGGTCCTCGTGCTTCCGGCGTGAGGCCGGCAGCCACGGCAAGGACACCCGCGGCATCATCCGCGTGCACCAGTTCGACAAGGTCGAGATGTTCTCCTGGTGCAAGCCGGAGGAGGCCCACGCCGAGCACCTGCGCCTCCTGGGCTTCGAGAAGGAGATGCTGCAGGCCATGGGGCTGCCGTTCCGCGTGATCGACATCGCCGGTGGGGACCTGGGGTCGTCGGCCGCCCGCAAGTACGACTGCGAGGCGTGGGTCCCGACCCAGGGTGCCTACCGGGAGCTCACGTCCACGTCCAACTGCACGACGTTCCAGGCCCGCCGGCTGGGGGTGCGCTACCGGGACGAGGGGGGAAAGCCCCAGACGGCCGCCACCCTCAACGGCACGCTGGCCACCACGCGCTGGCTCGTGGCGATCCTGGAGAACCACCAGCAGGCGGACGGTTCCGTGGTCGTGCCCGAGGCGCTGCGGCCGTTCGTCGGCAAGGACGTGCTCGAGCCGCCCCGCTGACCGGATCGGCTCAGGGCCGGAAGAGCATCATCACGCCGCTCGCGCTGGCGCAGGTCCGACCGTCGGTGTCGAGGACCTTGGCCTGCACGACGCACGTCGACCGGCCCACGTGCTCGACCTCGGCATGGATCGTCGCGGGGGTCTTCTCCAACCTGAGCGCGCGGATGTACCGGACGGTCAGGTCGAGCGTGCTGTAGCCCACGCCCTCGTCGACGACGGTCGCGGTGGCGTAGCCCAGGGCGGAGTCGACCCACCCCGAGACGATCCCGCCGTGCACGGTCCCCCCGTTGTTCAGGGCCCACTCCCCGGGTGTGGCGGTCATGGCGACCACGCGATCGGACGCCGAGGTCAGTGCCAGGCCGAGGGTGTGCGCGCCGGGGGAGAGGTGGCGCTCGCCGTCGACGATCCCCCGCAGGGCGTCCAGCCCCGCGTGCGGGCTGCGCTCGGACTCGCTCGGCAGCGGCGGCCACGAATAGTGGCGACTGCGCGCCGCGGGGTCGACCGAATCGAAGGGCTCGTCGTCATCCACCCCGCCGAACCTACCGGCAGCGGATCACGCCGCCCGGGGTGGGCCGCTACGCTGGGGGCCGTGGAGCTGCTCTATACGGGGATCATCGGGTTCGCCCGGACACTGTTCAAAGTCCAGGGACTGGACATCACGATGCGCGGCGAGCGCAACTTCCCCGAGGTCGGCGGGGCCGTGGTGGTGATGAACCACACCGGGTACCTCGACTTCGTCTACGGCGGCATCCCGGCGCGCCTGCACAAGCGGTTCATCCGCTACATGGCCAAGGTCGAGGTGTTCGACCACAAGGTCTCCGGGCCGATCATGCGGGAGCTCAAGCACATCCCGGTCGACCGCACGGCGGGTAAGGCGTCGTTCGACGAGGCGGTGGACCGGCTCAAGGCCGGAGAGCTGGTGGGCGTGTTCCCCGAGGCCACCATCAGTCGCAGTTTCGAGGTCAAGGGCTTCAAGTCCGGTGCGGTGCGGATGGCGCTCGCCGCCGACGTCCCGATCATCACGGTGACCCTGTGGGGCTCGCAGCGGGTGTGGACCAAGGGCCTGCCCAAGAAGCTGCTGCGCCCGAAGGTGCCGATCATGATGGAGGTCGGCGAGCCGACGCCGGCGTACGAG
>NZ_JAALEC010000279.1:0-1708 GCF_014145205.1 Dietzia sp. DQ11-44 | reverse complement strand
CTGGCCTGGACCAACAATCCCGCGACGGCGGCCCTGCCCCCGGCCGGACGACGGGAGGTGTGGGCGGAGACCGTCTCCCGGCACGGGCCCACCCCGCAGGACCCGCCCGACACCTGGACCGGGTACCGCCTGCGGCCCGAGGCGGTGACGTTCTGGCGGGGCGAGCCCGACGCGCCCTCACACCGCCGACGGTTCCACCTGCGTCCCGGCGGCTGGCTGGCTGAGGACCTCCCGGGCTGACACGCCGCGCCGACCGCGCGCGCCCAACCCTTGCCGCCGCCCCGAGAACGAGAGACCCCTCATGATCACCTTCACCGATGCGCTCGTCATCCCCGTGACGACGATCCCGGGAACGACTGCAGCCGACGCCCCGCCGTGGTTCCACGGCTGGGTCCACGTCGACGAGGACGGGCTGATCGCCGCGCTGGGTGCCGGTGATCCGCCGCCCGGACTGCCCGGCACCGTCCACGACCTGGGTGGGTCGATCCTGGCGCCCGGGTTCGTCTCCGCGCACAGCCACCTGTTCACCGCCGGGATGCGCGGCATCGCCCCCGACGACACGCTCTACGGGTGGGTCTCACGGATGGGCGAGATGATGGTCGGGGCCGAGGCCGAGGACCTGTACTGGTTCACCCTCGCCGGCTGCCTGGACTTCCTGCGCAACGGCGTGACCAGCGCCTACAACTTCACCCAGAGCCGGGTGGTGGCGGTGTTCGACCACGCCACCTCCACCCTGGTCGCCGAGCGGGTCCACGACGTCGAGTTCCTCACGCGACAGATCGACGCGCAGGCCGACTCGGGACTGCGGTGCGTCACCTCGACCCGGCTGGACGACGAGCAGCTGCCCGAGGCCGAGTGCTTCGAGGCGTTCGCCCACGTCACCGAGCACCGCCAGCGCACGGTCCCCCGGGACCTGGATCTGGGCGGATCGGTGTTCGGGTCGGTGCAGTGGTCGTCCTCGCCGGTCACCGCCGAACGCGAACGGCACGCCATGGCGACCCACCGTGTGGGCAACCAGGCGCACTTCGTGGAGACCGCCGAGCACCTGGAGGTGCAGCGGGCCAAGTTCGACTGGTACGACCACGCCGGGGTGTTGGGCCCCGCCTTCTCCTTCGGCCACTTCGTCCACCCCACGGACCACATGGTCCGCCGCGTGGCGGAGACCGACTCGGCCGTGATCTGGCAGGCCACCTCCAACGGCCGGCTGGGATCCGGTATCGCCGACGTCGCCGGGTACCGGGCCGCGGGGATCCGGGTGGGGATGGGGCTCGACGACCAGTCCTGCACCGACGTCTCCGACCCGTTCCAGAACATGCGCATCGGCCTCTACACCCAGCGGGCCGTCCACTCCGACGCCTCTGTCCTGGCCGCGCACGAGGTGCTGCGGATGCACACCCTGGGTGGCGCGGAGGCGCTCGGCCTGTCCGGCCGGATCGGCAGCATCGAGGTGGGCAAGCACGCCGACCTGCTGGTCGTGGATCCCACCGCCCCGGCCACCGGGCCGATCTGGGACCCGGTGGCCACGTACGTCCTGGCGTGTTCGCTGCGCAACCTCACGCACGTGTACGTGGGCGGGCGGCTGGTCGCCGAGGGGGCACGCTCACTGCACCCGCTGGCGGACGAGGCCGACGCCCAGCTCACCGAGCGGATGATCCGCTCGGCGCGGGCGCGCGGGTTCGCCCCGGCCTACACGCGGCCGGTGGGGGTG
>NZ_JAALEC010000278.1:0-1224 GCF_014145205.1 Dietzia sp. DQ11-44 | reverse complement strand
GAGGCGGGAGTGGTCGAGGCGGGAGTGGTCGAGGCGCGACCCGATGGAGAGGTCCCGAACGGGGGTGTCAGGGTCGATTCCGGTGCTCGACGACGTGGTTCGACGCGCTCGGACGGCACCGATGGCAGTGACGACCCGGCGCCGAGCTCCCCTGCTGTGGTGTCACCACCCACGGCGAGACGCTCGTCGGTCAGGGTGACGCCCATCTGCCCGAGCTGCTCCCGCAACGCGGCGATCTCGTGGCGGAGCGCGTGGATGGAGTCGGTGGTCTCCGCACGCACGGAGTCGCGCAGGTCCTTCTCCACCACGAGCTCGTGCTCGCGGCGGGCGGAGATCTCGCGTTCGAGCTGCAGTTCGTACACGGTGTGCAGGTCGCGGACCCTGGCCGCCTCGGCCGCCGCCTGCCGCCGGTAGCGGGCCACGAGGAACGCCCCGATGAACGCCGCCCAGAGTGCCGAGAGAGTGCCGATCCGCATCCACACCGGATTGTCGGAGAAGACCATCACCACGGTCGCGATGAGTGCCAGCACCAGGAGCGCCCCGAGAGCGATCCCCGCCAGGCCGCGGTCGTCGCCGCGGACGGGGCGGACGGATCGGGGCTTGTCGATCGCGCCGTCGGAACTCATGCCCCGCATGATACGCAGAGAACCACTAGTCACACGGGCAACCAGCGCGTGTTCCTCCAGATGCCCGCCGTCTGCTGACCGCTCGATCCGCTCAGGTCGACTGGGCCAGTCCCCCCACGTCATCGTCGGAGGGCGGGGTCTCGCACGACGACTCGAGGAACAGACCTGCCCCCACGAGCAGCGCCCCGGACACCAGCACCGCCACGGACGACGGCAGCTCGGCGCTGGCCGCCGCCAGCTCACCCAACCTCGGTGCGAAGTAGAGGACGAGTCCGACGCCCAGACCTCCGGCCGCGGCCCCCAGCACGGCCGACGCCTGCCCGAGGGCTGCGCACCGCGCGATCGTCAACGGGTGCATCTGACTGCGGTCCTGACCGACCCCGCCGTCGGAGATCGCGGACCGGATCCGGAGCGCAAGCAGCACGTCGATCACCGCCACCACCGGGAGCGTGACCCATCCCCACCCGAGGGGCGGCAGCGACCCGAGCAGCGAACCGGTCAGGAAGTAGGCGGCCACACCGGCGACGAGTGCGACCAGGACGAGGGTGGACACCGCGATGCGAGCCATGTCAGCGGCTCCACCCTTCGGGGGCCAGCC
>NZ_JAALEC010000028.1:0-9321 GCF_014145205.1 Dietzia sp. DQ11-44 | reverse complement strand
CGATGCGGTCGGCCAGGCGGGCGCGGTCGCCCTTCTCGGCCTGCGCCTGCTCGACCAGCTCCACGATCGTGGTCAGCGAGTTGTCCGTGCCCGCCGCGGTCGTCTCGACCTCCAGGGCACCGGCGGTGTTGATCGCCCCGGCCGACACCGCGTCGCCGGGCTCGACCTCGACCGGGATCGACTCGCCGGTGATCGCGGAGGTGTCCAGGCTCGACCGGCCCGTGCGGACGATGCCGTCGGTCGCGATCCGCTCACCGGGGCGCACCAGCATGAGCAGCCCGACCTGGAGGTCCTTCGCGGCGACCTCCGCGGGCGCGCCGTCCCGCCGGATGGTCGCGGTCTCCGGGACGAGCTTGAGGAGAGCCCTCAGCCCGCCGCGGGCGCGGTCCATGGCCTTGTCCTCCAGCGCTTCGGCGATGGAGTACAGGAACGCCAAGGCGGCGGCCTCCTCGACGTAGCCGAGAATCACCGCGCCGACCGCGCTGATCGTCATCAGCAGGCCGATGCCCAGCTTGCCCTTGAACAGCTTGCGGATCGCGCCGGGCGTGAACGTCGACGCGCCCAGCAGCAGGCCGATCCAGAACGCCACCAGCGCCGGGACCTCTGCCCCTGTCCATTCCAGGACCAGGCCCGTGCCGAAGGCGACGCCGGAGAGCACCGGGACCATGATCCCGCGGTCACGCCACCACGGACGCTCCCGCTCCTCCTCGGCCTCCTCGCCGACCCGGGTCTCCGGCTCGTCGCAGCCGCACGCCGCGCTCACGCGCCCGCTCCCGTCCCGCAGCAGCCCGGCACAGTGCACTCGGCGTCCACGCACGGCGCGTGCTCGTCCACGGCCAGCGTCACGTCCACCAGCGCCGTGAGCGCCGCCGCGAGGTGCGGGTCGGCGATCTCGTAGCGCGTCTGCCGACCCTCGGGCTTGGCGACCACGATCCCGCAGTCGCGCAGGCACGTCAGGTGGTTCGACACGTTCGAGCGCGTCAGCTCCAGCTCGCGCGAGAGCACGGCCGGGTAGCTCGGCCCGTCCAGCAGGGTCATCAGGATCCGGGAGCGCGTCGGGTCCGCCATGGCCCGGCCCAGCCGGTTCATGACGTCGAGGCGAGAAGCAATAGTCAGCATGCACTGAACTATACAGTAGTGGCTGACCTATTGTCACTCTGGGGAGTTCTGCCGCACGCGCTCCGCGCGCTTGCCCTCGGGAGCTGGGGTCACCTCCGCCAGCGGGGCCATGACGGCATCCCGCGGCCCTTCCACGTCTCCGCGAGGCCGACGACCCAGCGGGCGGAGGCGAAGAGGGCCCGATCGTCACGGAGTGGCGAATCCGCAGCGCTCGCCGGCCATCGCCGACGGCCCTCAGGCGACTACAAATCGCGGGGGCGTTCGGCAAGCTCAATGAGCCCTGGATCGTGGCGGTCCAGGGTGCGCACGTTGTTGACCGCCCGGGACACCGGACGGGTCCGCAGGGTCGACGCGACCGTGCGGGACTCGACGTCGAGCAGGTCGAGCAGATCGCCGGCCTGGTCCTTGTTGATCTTCTCCGGGTCCAGCCAGGTATCCCACGCGGCCGGGGTGAGAAAGACCGGCATCCGGTCGTGGACCTCGCCGGCCGCATCCTCCCCAGTGCGGGTGATGATCGTGAACGTCGTCCGCCACTCGGTGTCCTCGCCCTCCCGGTGGAACGCGAGCAGGCCAGCAGCGAGCAGGAGCTCGTCGTCCGGGCCGTGGACGTAGCTCGGGTTCTTGACCGTCTTGCCAGCCTCGACGGCTTCCTGCCACTCGAAATACCCGGTCATCGGCACAAGGGCACGTGCCGAGGCGAATGAAGAGCGGAACATCCCGTTCGTCACCACACCCTCGAGGCGAGCGTTGATAGGCCGCGGACCCCGCTCTTTCGCCCACGACGGACGCAGCCCCCACGTGGGCAAGAACGTCTCACGCACCCGCTGATCGTCGGCCAGGCGATCCCGCACCACCGGAGCCCGCGTGCGAGGGGCCACCGAATAGGCCGGCGACCACTCAAAACCCGGTTCAACGCCGTCCAGCGCGAGGACGTCGACCAGATCTGCGCCGGATACGGCTACCGAGTACCGACCACACATGCGGGAGACAGTAGCAAGCGAGAGCGAGATCGGACGCTGACCTGCACAATTGACGGAACGCGACTTATCGGCGCTTTGGACCTGGCGGCGGTTAGCTACAAGGAGCGCGGAAACGAGACCGGCCAGGGGTTAACGCCTGTCGTCGGTTGCCTCAGCCATTCGCTCCGATCACCTGCGAACGGTCAAATAAGAGGGTGGCATCCCCGTTGGCCCCAGTTGAGCTGCCCGAAGTCGGTCGGGACGAGTCGCTTTCCGGTGAAGTGGTCACCGGCGAGTAGGCGTTCTCCCGCAAGACCGCCAGCACGTGGCGTGTCTGAGCCGGCCGCCGCCGGCGGCGAAGAAGCCCGGGACGAGCGGATAACGTGCAGGGCTGCGCACGGTGGGCAACAGACGGGCTGCGAGCCTCGGTGCCGCCGGTTACTCCAGCGTCCGACCGGCGCCGTCCGTCAACCGAGCACCGACCCTAGGTCAGGCCTGGCGTGGCCGGGTCACGATGTGGAGGACGCGGACGGTCTCGTCGCCCACGGCTTCCCACTTGGAGCGGATGCGGGCGGGGTAGAAAATCGTGTCTCGCGGCTTCAGGCGATGGATGGTGTCGCCCTCGATGATGACGTTGAGCTGTCCCTCGATGAGGTAGGTGGCCGCTGGTGAGGGGTAGTCGAACCACTCATTGTTGTTCTGGTCCTTGGTGAACTCCATCTCGGAGATCTCGAAGGAGTGCTGTTCGGAGCCGCCGACCAATCGAACCGGGACACTGGACTGCTCAGTGCCGGCGACGATGCGGCCCTCCTCGGCTCGGATGACGGTCGCGCCAGGCTGCGGGGCGACGGCTGGGAGGAGGTCGCCGGGGGTGATGTTCAGGGCGGTGGCGATCCGGTAGAGGCTCAGCATGGAGGGTGAGGCGTTGCCGCTCTCGATCTTGCTGAGGAAGGGCTGCTTCATGCCGGCGGCGTCGGCGAGCTCGCGCATCAGGAGACCGCGCTCGGTTCGCCAGTACTTCACGCGCTCGCCGACGGCCTGAGCAACGGCGTCGGAGACGGCTTCCTCGGATTCCATGAGAACGAACTCCCGGGCTCGGGCGGGGACGACGGGCGACGGTGCCTGCAACATCGACTTCTCTCTACGGACTGCGGTGCCCAGCGGGCGTCGGAAGTCTACCGACCTGTCTCACTGCCACGGTGCGCGCGAGGGCTCTGGCGTCGTTGACAGAGGCCTCGCCCGCACCGTGGGCTGACTCAGGCGGACTTGTTGATCCGGAAGACGTTCTTCTCGGGGTCGAGCAGCACCGCCTGCCAGGCGTCGTAGTAGGTCCGGAAAGGTTCCTTGCGGTAGGTCGCGCCCGCTGCGACGGCGGCTGCGGCGAGGGTGTCGACGGCCTCCTCGGAGTCGACCTCGAAGGTCCAGAACGACGGCGCGGAGGCCGACAGGTCGCTCTCGGGCAGGTTGAGCAGCTCGTAGGCGACGGGGGTGTTGAAGCCGAGGATGGTTCCTCCGAGCTGGAGGGCCCGGAAGTAGTCGCCCTCGAGGTAGGTGACGTGGTCCAGGCCGAAGAGCTCGGCGTAGAAGTTGGAGACCTCGTCGACGTCTTGGCAGACCAGGGTCACGAACGAGAGCGCGACACCGGCCTTGGTGTCGGGGTTGGCGTCGGGGACTGTCTCGGTGTTCACGTCGGTGCTCACTTCACGGTCGCCTGGATGGCGCGCTGACGCAGGTACTCCCCGGCCAGGACGGCGTCGTAAGTGGTGCCGCTGCCGATCGGGGCGGGCATCGTCTCAACGATGGCGTCGACGTTGGCGTCGCAGAACTGGATCAAGGAGATCAGCTCCTCGGCCGGCGCAGACTCATGCGGTGGCAGGACGCGGTGGCGGGTGGAGCGCCACCGGTCGCCGGTCCAGCGGGCGAGGAGGTCGCCGATGTTGACCAGCAGGGTTCCCTCGACGAAGGGCGCGTCGAGCCACTCGCCGTCGTCGCTGAGCTGGACCTGGAAGCCGCCGTAGCCGGGCTGGCGGTCCAGGAGGGTGAAGATGCTCCAGTCGGTGTGCGCGCCGACGCGGAACTGGCCGGGCTTGGGGACGCCGGTCTCCTCCAGGGAGGGGTAGCGGTTGATGTTGAGGGTCCGGGTGCCGTTGGCGCAGCGCTCGATGAACCACTCGCGGCCGAGCCCGAGGGCCTCGCCGCACATGCGAAGCAGCTCGTCGTAGAGCCCGTACATGGCCTCCATGTAGGTGGTGGCGAGGAGCTCGAGCTCGGGCACCTCGTCGGGCCACACGTTCGGGGCGAAGGCGGTGCTGTCGAGAGTGGGGTTGCCCGTGGCGTACGGGCGGCCCATCGTCAGGCTCTCCTTCATGTCGGGGGTGGCCTTGTCAGCCTCCTCGCCGGCGAAGGAGTTCGCCTCCTTCCCGCTGGGCAGCCAGCCGCGGCCACCGACGGTGGTCTCATAGCGAGCCTTGGTCTCTCGCGGCAGGGAGAAGAAGGCCTTGGCGGCGCTGCGGAGGTCGGCCGCGAGCTGCGGGTCGACGTCGTGGTTGGCGAGCATGAGGAAGCCGGAGTCACGCAGGGCCTGGTCGACCTTCGCGGCGGCGGCGGCCTGGACGCCGGCGTCGCCGGTGCGCCAGTCGGCGAGGTCGATCAGGGGGATGACGTCGGTCAGTGTGTTCGACATGGGCTGGGTCTCTTTCCGGGTGGGCGTGGGCTGGGTTCAGGCGTTCTGGGCGGCGAGGACGCGGGCGGCCTCGCGGACGGCGGCGGTGTTGGCCTTGCCGTACTGGGAGCCGTTGAGCTTGGCGGCGATGTGGTCCTTGACCAGGATGGGCTCGTAGGCCAGTCCGCCGTCGGCGTCGAGACGGCTGGGCAGGGTGGAGATGGTGGCGTCGATGTTGCCGTCGTGGAAGAAGGCCACCGACCGGCGGCGCTGGATGGTGCCGTCGATGACCGGGGGCTTCACGCGGTGCAGGGTGGAGAGCCACTGGTCGTTGGTGAGGCGGGCGGTGAGGTCGCCGAGGTTGACCAGGAGCGCTCCCTCGATGGGCTGGACGTCGTGCCAGGTGCCGTCCTTGGCGAGGACCTGGAGGCCGGCGACCTGGTCGGCCCACAGCACAGTGACGATTCCGAAGTCGGTGTGCTCGCCCATCCCGGTCAGGTCGCCGTCCAGGGAGACGTCGGTGCCCTCGGGGAGGGCGTAGTTGTTCATCCGGAGCACGTCGACGGAGTGGTCGGTGAGGTAGTCGAAGAAGCCGGAGTCCTCGCCCAGGGCGTCGGCGAAGATGGTGGTGAGCGTGCGCGCGACGCGTGCGGCGTGGTCGTAGTAGGCCTCGACCTTGGTGCGGAACCCGTCGACGTTGGGCCAGGTGTTGACGCCGTAGTCGTCGTCGGAAAGGTCGAGGCGGTCGAACCAGCCGGCCTCGGCGCCGACGTTGAAGGCCTCGAAGAAGTCGTTCATGCGGGTCGCGGACTCGACTCCCAGGCTGAGGCTGAGCGACTCGCTCTTGGGCGGGCTGTAGCCACGGTTGCCCGGCACGACGTAGTCCTTCTTCTCCTCCAGGGGGAGGACGAAGAAGTCGTCGACCGCCTCCTTGAGGCCGGTGACGACGGAGTCGGGGACCTGGTGGCCGAGGATCTGGATGAATCCCACGGCGGCGCAGGCCTTGTCCATGGCGCGGGCGACGGCGGCACGCTCTTCGGCGGTGCCGGCGCTGGTGTAGGCCGAGATGTCCACGACGGGGACCTCGAAGGCGGGGGTGTTCATGTGCTCCTCCATTTCAGTTCGGTAGTCGCAAGTCTTGTCGGAATGTGTATTCATCAAGGGAATGTAGAGTTACGTTTCTGTGACACCGGACGTCGTCTCTTCGGCGCGTGTCTGGCTCAACTGGCTGCGTAGGTGCGACGCAGCATTTCGGCGAGGTGGTCGCCGGTCGTGATGCCCGGGCCGGGCTGCTCGTTCTCGTCGAGGACCGTAGGGACTGCGGTGACGACGTAGTCGTAGTCGAGGTCGAAGAACGTCGGCACCGAGTATCGGCGGACACCGGTGGTGTTGAGCACGCGGTGGGTGTTGGACAGGTAGAGCCCGTTGGTGAGCTTCGGGACGAGGTCACCGAGGTTGACCACGAAGGTGCCGGGGATGTGTGGGGCCCGGACCCACTCGCCATCGGCGTTGAGGACCTCCAGTCCGCCGACCTCGTCCTGGTACAACCTGGTGATCAGGCCCCAGTCGGTGTGAGCGCCGGCGCCGAGCTCGTTCCCCTCGCCGACGCCGTCCTGCGGGGGGTAGTGCAGCAGGCGGGTGGTGATGACGTGGTCCTGGAAGCCTTCGTCGAAGTAGTCCTCGTCGAGCTCGAGGGACAGCGCAACCAAACGGACCAGGTGCCCGAGGACCGCCATGCGGTCGCGGTAGGCCTCAAGCGTGGCACGGAGCTCTGGCATGGCCGAGGGCCAAAGGTTCGGACCGTGGTTGACCAGACCCCGCTGGACCTTGGGGTGTTCCGCCGGGAGGTCCCGTCCGATCTGGAAGCCTTCCTTATTGTCGGGCCGGGAGCCGGCGTCCGTTCCTTTGGGGTACAGCCCACGAAACGGCGGTGGCCGATCATTTGCCGCATCAGTCCCTACGGTAGATCCTGGGCTTGACGAGCAGTAATGATGAGACAGTGCCGTACTTTTGACCTGCACACTTGACGGAATCTGACATTATCGGCGCGAGAAGACCGCGTTAGTGAAAGCGTCACTCAAGCGTTCGGAGCTGGTGAGTGAGTCGGGGCATCTCTCGGGCGCTGGTGGCCAGCCTTCGGCATCTCGCCTCCGCCCTCGGCGTCACCGAGGCCCAGATCGTCTTACCTACCAGTATCACTCGCGTTTTGGTCCTCGACCGAGTAGACGAGACGCGCGCCTCCCCAAGGCCCGCGCGCCAATCTTCGCTGCGAGCACTCGCTGACCGCCCGAAGCGGGCATTATCTCCAGCGGTGTAATCGGGGACTGCCAGAACACTTCTCCCAGTCCTGCATGTGCTGCCCAGTTGACGCGCATGCAGATATCGGCGACGTAGGAGTAGGACTCGTAACCAATCAAATTCGTGCGTCCGTTATCAATCCAAACGTGAGAAGCGAGCACTCCGATTCCTCGATCGAAACGAGTGCCACCGTCGAGTGCCATCGCGCGGTACGCCAACGAAGCAGACTCTTGGCGAGCAAGCATCAGCCGGGTATCCACCAGGTCGTCACCGTCTAAGAAGGCTGCAAACTCCGGAGGCGGCGCAAACCCAGCCTCTGCCATCCAACAGCCGAAGTTTTTCACTGCGTAGCTCCCGAGGAACCGAGCCGACTCTTGCCATGACCCGCCGTAGACCTGTCGCCAATCCAACGACTGAGCCCGGGAAAGTTCGTCTGCATTCGACTGAACAAAATTGACGTACACGTCGTAAGCCTCGTCAAATGGTTGGCTTCGCTCGTTATTGCACTTGCGGCAGAGGATCTTCGAAAATTTCACGGCTTTGCTGTTCGGGCCGCGTATTGAGTACAGCTTCTCGCCACTACGACCAAGATAGAGCCCTTCGTCGCCCCACATCCGGCGAAGAACGCTTGCCTTGTGACGATGCTCCTGACTGTCCGCGATGCTCCCGCACCACCAGCAGACCCCCGTCTGGTCCTGGCGCAGGCCCTCAAGAGCAGCCTGGTCTGCCGGTCTCGGTTCTGTCATACGACAAGTATGGCGGTGAAGCCGTCGCTCGAACGCCCACGAGCTGAGCAACTTGGAACGGCGAGCTACACCCGGACCCGCGATCACGGGTCTCTCACGTGAAGGAGAAGCCCAGCTGTCCTTCGTCGCCCTCATCGAAGCCGGGCTGTGCACTCGAATAATCTGGCCTGCGTTGGGAGTCCTTTGTCCCGTCCGGCCAGACGGCACCGGCGGAGGCAAGCATGTCTCGAGACGCCAGCGAGACGGACATGATCTCATCCAGCAGTTCCACCTGCGCTTCCTCGAGCCCGACCAGGCGGGTGAGCACCGACAGCAAGTCAAGAAGCTCGCTGGTCCACTCGGGCGGCCAAGACGAGACATGTACATCGTCGAGGGGACTGGACTTCTTTCCTCCTGGTTCGGCCTTGCGGTAGCCGAACCACGACCGGAGCACGTTCTTTCCTCCCACGGTGTACTCCCACACCGCAGGACTCACCGGGCCGAATGCGCCACCACCGAGTCGCACCTCACCCGTGGCCTCATTGAATATCATCTCGGATGGCATCTCAGCTATCGCCGCTAAATTCATCACCCGACGAGAATCTCCAGCCGCGAGCCGCACATCGCCGGCTGGACGCCCGGACTCTGGGTCAACGAACGTAGCGCCATAGGTGTGCAGCCAGGCAACCTCCATCCCGAGCGTGACGGCTCGTTCGAAGAGCTCCGGACTGGTCGTAAACGGCACTCGGATGCCCGGGGTAGTCAGCTCGTCTGCGAAACGCGCGGTAAACCCGGGATGGGAGAGCACCCCCGCTAGCCCCGCTGATTCACGGAGCGTGAGGATTGCTGCTGTCGGGTGACGGCGGGATCCATTTCGTGGGTGGGCGTGCAGGAGTGCCGGCTGGCGCTGCCGGTGGGCGGGTCTCCGGTGGTTCTGTCGTGGGCGGGTGGGTGAGGTTAGGCCGGTTTTGGGATCGCGGCGATCGTGTTGAACACTGCGACGATGGCAGTCGCCCAGGGCCACGTTTCGGGAATCTTCACGCGCCGCCGTCGGCCGCTTCGGACCAGCCGGGCTGCCACGTGGAGGAAGCGGTAGCGCAGCGCTTTGGGCTCGCACAAGGCCAGAACTGCGGCGTCGCCGGTGCAAGCGAGCATCCGGGTCCAGGCCACCAGATCCGCGGCGAGCATCACCGCCACGAGCCAGGCCTGGTTTAAAGCGAACTCCCGCGAGGGCAGACGGCCCAGGCCGGTGTCTTTGGCGTGTCGGATCCGGTCCTCCACTCGGGCGTGAGCCCGGTGCCTGGCCTCGAGGAACTGCAGCTGACCGGTGGCAGTGTTGGTAACGAATGCTTGGTAGCGCCACCCGTCGATCTCCTCGAACATCGACAACTGAGCACCCGGGTGGGGCCGTTCGCGGCGGACGATGACTCGCATTCCGTCTGGCCACTTGGCGAGCATCCTGGGGCTGAGAAAGCCGGTCAGTTCGGCAACCTCGGCCCCGTCTCGGATGTCGCCGGAGGGATTCAATGCCGGCCCCCACGCAGCCTCTGGGCAGATC
>NZ_JAALEC010000277.1:0-2740 GCF_014145205.1 Dietzia sp. DQ11-44 | reverse complement strand
CGCCAACCTGCTCGCGGCGGGCGGGATCGAGGCCCGCAACCCCCTCGCCACCGCGGCCGACCAGTACGCCGGGGTCCGCGAGGGGGAGGAGATCGCCGTCCTCTGCGGCGCCGACAAGCGCTATGCCACCGAGGGCCCGGAGGCCGTCCGGGCGCTGCGCGAGGCGGGTGTGACGACGGTGTACCTCGCGGGCGCCGAGAAGGAGTTCCCCGCCGACGCCGACGACCGACCGGACGGATACCTCGCGACCGGGATCAACGCCGTCGCCGCCCTGACCACCCTCCTCGACCAGCTGGGAGTGAAGTGAGATGACCACCTTCCCCGATTTCAGCATCTCTCCGCTGCGCGGGTCCACCGACGGAGCCCCCCAGCCGGGTTCCGTCGACGAGGGCCCCACGTGGGAGACCCCGGAGGGCATCGACGTCAAGCGGGTGTTCACCAAGGCGGACCGTGACGCGGTCGAGACGGGCAGCGCCCCGACCGACGACGGCGAGAAGGTCACGCCCTTCCCGCTGGACACCGTCCCGGGCGCCGCGCCGTTCCTGCGCGGTCCGTACCCGTCCATGTACGTCAACCAGCCGTGGACCATCCGGCAGTACGCCGGCTTCTCCACCGCGGCCGAGTCCAACGCCTTCTATCGCCGCAACCTCGCGGCGGGCCAGAAGGGGCTGTCGGTCGCGTTCGACCTGGCCACCCACCGCGGGTACGACTCCGACCACCCCCGGGTCGCCGGGGACGTCGGGATGGCGGGTGTGGCGATCGACTCGATCCTGGACATGCGCGAGTTGTTCGACGGGATCGACCTGTCCGCGGTCTCCGTCTCGATGACGATGAACGGCGCCGTCCTGCCGATCCTCGCGTTGTACGTGGTGGCGGCCGAGGAACAGGGGGTGGCTCCGGAGCAGCTCGCGGGGACCATCCAGAACGACATCCTCAAAGAGTTCATGGTCCGTAACACCTACATCTATCCGCCCACGCCCTCGATGCGGATCATCTCGGACATCTTCGCCTACACCTCCCGCAAGATGCCCCGGTTCAACTCGATCTCGATCTCCGGCTACCACATCCAGGAGGCCGGTGCGACGGCGGATCTGGAGTTGGCGTACACGCTCGCGGACGGCGTCGAATACCTGCGCGCCGGGCTGGACGCCGGGCTGGAGATCGACAAGTTCGCCCCTCGGCTGTCCTTCTTCTGGGCGATCGGGATGAACTTCTCCATGGAGATCGCCAAGCTGCGGGCGGGCCGCCTGCTCTGGAGTGAACTGGTGGAGAAGTTCGGACCGCAGAACGAGAAGTCCAAGTCCCTGCGGACCCATTCCCAGACCTCCGGCTGGTCGCTCACCGCCCAGGACGTGTTCAACAACGTCGCCCGCACGTGTATCGAGGCCATGGCCTCGACGCAGGGTCACACGCAGTCGTTGCACACCAACGCCCTCGACGAGGCGCTGGCGCTGCCCACCGATTTCTCCGCCCGCATCGCGCGGAACACCCAGCTCCTGCTCCAGCAGGAATCGGCGACGACCCGCCCCATCGACCCCTGGGCGGGGTCGTACTACATCGAGTGGCTCACCGCTCAGCTCGCCGACAAGGCCCGACTGCACCTCATCGAGATCGAGGAGGCGGGCGGGATGGCACAGGCGATCGGCGAGGGGATCCCCAAGCTCCGCATCGAGGAGGCCGCAGCCCGCACCCAGGCGCGGATCGACTCCGGTCGCCAGCCGGTGATCGGGGTCAACAAGTACGTCGTCACCGAGGACCAGGAGATCGAGGTCCTCAAGGTCGAGAACTCCCGCGTGCGCACCGAGCAGCTCGCCAAGCTGGACAGGCTCCGGGCTGAGCGCGACGAGGCCGCCTGCCAGGCGGCCCTGGACAGGCTCACCGAGGCCGCCGGCGGCGGGGCCGGGAGCGGTATGGAGAACAACCTCATGGCGCTGGCCATCGACGCCGCCCGCGCCCACGCGACCATCGGCGAGATCTCGGACGCGCTCGAGAAGGTCTACGGTCGACACAAGGCAGAGATCAAGACCCTGTCCGGCGTGTACCGGCAGGAGGTCTCCAAGGAGGGCGCCGTGGACAACGTCACCAAGGCGATGAAGATGGCCGAGGAGTTCGCCGAGTTGGAGGGTCGCAGGCCGCGCATCCTGTTGGCCAAGATGGGACAGGACGGCCACGACCGCGGGCAGAAGGTCGTGGGGACCGCCTTCGCCGACCTCGGCTTCGACGTGGACATGGGCCCGTTGTTCCAGACCCCGGAAGAGGTCGCCCAGCAGGCCGCGGACGCCGACGTCCACGTGGTCGGCGTGTCCTCCCTGGCCGCCGGTCACCTCACCCTGGTGCCGGCACTGCGCGAGGCGCTCGCCGCGGTGGGCCGTGCGGACATCATGGTCACCGTCGGTGGCGTCATCCCGCCCGGTGACTTCCAGGAGCTCTACGACGCCGGGGCGACCGCCATCTATCCCCCCGGCACCGTGATCTCGGACGCGGCGATCGAACTGCTCGGGGCACTGGCCCGGGAACTCGGTCACGAGCTGCCCTCCGCCGGCCCGGAGTCCCCGGGATCGGACGCCGCGGGCTCGGCACCGGCGCGCCCCGGCGAGGGGGCAGGGGCGGGGGCCGAGTCCTGAACCGCCTCGGCTCCGGTCCCGATCCCGCGGGCTCGGGCAACGTCACGGGCAGCCTGTCCACCACGCTCGGTACGGGTGCGGTCCGCGGTCCGGTCCCGTCCGCGACGGGCCCGAGG
>NZ_JAALEC010000276.1:0-1234 GCF_014145205.1 Dietzia sp. DQ11-44 | reverse complement strand
GGAGATCGACGTGGCGGCCCTCCTCGAGGGGGTGCTCGAGGACGATCGTCCCGTCCTCGCCCGCGCCATCACGTTGCTCGAGTCCACGAACCCCGCACACCGCGAGAAGGCCCAGGAGTTGCTTCTCGGCGCACTCCCGCACGCCGGTGGCGCGTTGCGCATCGGGATCACCGGGGTACCGGGCGTGGGGAAGTCCACGTTCATCGAGTCCTTCGGTCTGTATCTGGTGGAGAAGGGCCACAAGGTGGCGGTCCTCGCCGTCGACCCGTCCTCCACCCGCACCGGCGGGTCGATCCTCGGCGACAAGACCCGGATGGCCACGCTCTCGACGGAACCCCGCGCCTACATCCGGCCGTCGCCGACCTCCGGCACGCTCGGAGGGGTGGCGAAGGCCACCCGCGAGACGATGGTGCTGCTCGAGGCGGCGGGATTCGACGTGATACTCGTCGAGACGGTGGGGGTGGGACAGTCCGAGGTCACCGTCGCCGGAATGGTCGACTGCTTCACGTTCCTCACCCTCGCCCGCACCGGAGACCAGCTCCAGGGCATCAAGAAGGGCGTCCTGGAGCTGGCGGACGTCGTCGCCGTCAACAAGGCCGACGGCCCCCACGTCAAGGACGCCAGACGCGCCGCGCGGGAACTCGGCGCGGCACTGCGACTCGTGCGACCGGCGGACTCGGCGTGGAAGGTGCCCGTCCTGACGATGTCGGGTCTCGAAGGTGACGGTCTGGACGACTTCTGGGATGCCGTCCGTTCGCACCAGGACACGATGGGGAAGATCGGCGAGGTCGAGGCCCGTCGAGCCCGTCAGCAGGTCGAATGGACCAGGTCGATGGTGCACGACACACTCATGGCGAGACTCGCGGCCGACCCCGAGGTGCGTCGGGTCACGGCCGATGTCGAGCGGCGTGTCAGCGAGGGGACGTTGACTGCGGCCCTCGCCGCCCAGGCGATCATCGACGCCTTCGACAGCTGACGCGCCGACTCGCCGGCGAGTACGTCAGGCGTTCCACCACCTGCGGACCAGGTACTCGCGCTCGGAGGCGTTCTCCGTGAGCTGGTGGGCACGCGCCCAGGCCCGGCGGGCCTCGTCACCGCGGCCGAGTTCCTCGAGCGTCGTCGCCCGCGCCGCGTGGAACGGGTGGTGCCGCTCGAGCTCCGCCTCTCCGGCGAGGGCGTCGAGTTGCCGAAGGCCTGACTGCGGTCCGTCGCGGCGACCCACGGCCACCGCACG
>NZ_JAALEC010000275.1:0-2433 GCF_014145205.1 Dietzia sp. DQ11-44 | reverse complement strand
CGGCCTCGGCCCACCCCGCGCCGCTGCCGCCGGTGTCCTCGGGGGCCGTGAGGCGGCCGAGCCCCACCTCGGACAGGGACTGCCACACGGCCGCTGCATCGGGCCGGGCGGTGGGGCCGGAGAACTGCGCCAGCACGTCGGCCATCATTGACTCGAGGTCCTGGTCGATCTCGAGTCCGACGCTCTCCACGCCGTCGCCGGCCGCCGCTGTCCCCGTACTCATCGCATCCCCAGTCCCCGCGCGATCACGCCGCGCAGAATCTCGTTGGTCCCGCCCCGCAGGGTGAAGCCGGGCCGCTGGTGCAGTCCGGCACGCAGGAGGTCGGTGAGTTCGGACGCGGCCGCTCCCCCGTCACCGTCACCGGGTGTGAACTCGTCGCCGAGCCGGGTGGAGACCACATCGACGATGTCACCCTCGGTGGTGGTGCCCAGGAGTTTGATCAGTGCAGCGGCGTTGTCCGCGGGCTCCCCGCGTTGCAGCGCCCCGGCGATGTTCTGGCTCAGGGCGTGCAGCCCCGCCATCCGCGCGACCGAGCGACCCAGATCAGTGCGCGCGGGCAACCGCCCTTCGGCGATCGCGCCGATCTCGGCGGCGAACAGGCGGAAGGACGAGAGGAACCGCTCGGGGCCGCTGCGCTCGAAGGCGAGCTCGGAGTTGACCTGTTCCCATCCCTGCCCGATCGTGCCGAACACCCGGGAGTCCGGGACGAACACCTCGTCGAGTACCACCTCGTTGAAGTGGTGGTCGCCCGAGAGGGACACGATCGGGCGGATGGTGACACCCTCGCTGCGCAGGTCGACGATGAACTGGCTCAGTCCCGCATGGCGGTCGGTGGTGTCCAGGGGTTCGGTGCGGGCCAGTGCGATGAACGCCTCCGCGTGCTGCGCTCCGGAGGTCCACACCTTCGTGCCGGTGATCGCCCAGCCGCCGTCGACGCGGACGCCCTTCGTCCGCACGCTGGCCAGGTCCGACCCGGAGTCCGGCTCGCTCATGCCGATGCCGAAACAACACTCCCCCGCTGCGATCCGGGGCAGGAACTCGCGCTTCTGCTCCTCGGTTCCGTACCGCAGGAGCGAGGGGGCGATCTGCCGGTCGGCGACCCACTGCGCGGCGACCGGCGCCCCGACGGCGAGGAGTTCCTCGGTGACGACGAAGCGCTCGAGGTGCGTGCGTCCCCGTCCGCCGTACTCGGTGGGGATGGCCATCCCGACCCAGCCGCGCTCGGCGAGGCGACGGGTGAAGTCCTCGTCCCATCGCGTGAGCCAGGTGTCGATCCACGGCGTGAGCCGACCGGCGGCGATCTCTTCGGAGAGGAAGTCACGGACCTCCACTCGCAGGGCGTCCATGTCCGCCGACGCCAGGGTGGGCGGTGGAGCGAGTGCGGACCGCATCGGGCCTCCTCGAAAGGGGTTGGTGTGATGTGTGCCTGTTCGGGGCCCGGATGGTGACCCGGACCACGTGCTCGAGAATCGCACGAATGGCAATTTTACGCAATAGCGGATCGAACTACGCTCTCTCGTATGCCCAGCGTGCGTCCCGCAGGGGCGGATAGTCTTACCCCATGACGCAACCGGATGCGGGAGACAGCGGGCGCACCGAGCAGCCCAGCATGGACAAGGTCCCCGAGCGTCCTCGCCACCGCATGGTCGACCGGGTCGCAGCGATCATGGAACTGGTCGCCAGGTCGGGAACCGGGCTGACCCTCACCGCGGTCGCCAAGGCCCTCGACGCCCCGATCAGCTCCACGCAGGGCCTGCTCAACGGCCTGGTCGCCGTCGGCTACCTCGACGAGCGCAATCGCGTCTACACGCTGGGGACCGCGCCGTATCTCCTCAACGTGATCGCCGGTCGGCCGCCCGTCACCTCCGTGTCGCGGGAGCAGCTCACCGCACTCCACGCTGAAACCGGTCTGACCACCGCCCTGTCGACCGACGTCGGTGACGACCTCTTCTATGTGGACCACGTCGCCGCCGATGCGCACTACGCCTACATCGCGGAGAACCGGTTGCGACGCTCGCTGCTGCGGACCTCCTCGGGCTGGCTACTCCTGGCCGACCGGGAGAAGCGTGACGTGTGGGCCTACCTGAACGCCCGGCCGGCTGCGGAGTCGGAGTTCGTCGACAGGTTCCTGGCCTCGCTCGAAGAGCTCCGCGAGACCGGTGTGTGTACGGCCCCCGGCGTGGCCGTGGACGGTGGCGACGGTGTCTCGGTCGCACTGCGCGAGGGGGGACGGACGATCGCGACCGTCGGCGTCATCGCCGCGCGGGACCTCATCGTCCAGCGCAGCGAGGAGCTGGCCCAGACCTGCCTCCGGCACGCCACCGCCTGGGGTCTGCGCTGAACCGGGGCCCGCGCTGACGCGAGGCCCCGGCCGACCATGGACTCGGCGACGGATCCGCGCCCCGTGAAGTCCCGGGGGGCGGATCAGCGCC
>NZ_JAALEC010000274.1:0-3212 GCF_014145205.1 Dietzia sp. DQ11-44 | reverse complement strand
CGCCGCCCAGGTCACCCGCGGACTCGAGGACGTGCCCCCGGTGCCCGCGCCCGCGGCCGGGGAGATCACCCGGCACCAACTGGAGTCGCCCGGTGGGGCGGACCTCCGCGTGACGTCGGTCGGCGTGGATCTCGGCGGCGTGACGTTCGCCGTCGAGGTGGGCACGGACACCGACCGGTACGACACCGTGCTCGCCGCGGGCGCGATCCTGTTCCTGTCCTTCGTGCCCGTGGCCGGACTGGCGACCGCGGTGTTCGTGCACTACGCGATGGGCCGCGTGCTGCGGCCGGTGGAATCGATCCGGTCGCGGGTCGCCGAGATCTCCGCCTCGGGGCGGGGCGAGCGGGTGCCGGTGCCCGAGGCGGAGGACGAGATCTCCCGCCTGGCCCGGACGATGAACGCGATGCTCGCCCGCCTGGACGCCGCGAGGACCGCCCAGGTGGCCTTCGTGGGCGACGCCTCGCACGAGTTGCGCAGCCCCCTGTCCACGCTGTCGACCCTGTTGGAGCTGTCCTCGACCTCCGGCACCCCGGTCGACGTGGAGACCGTGGACGATCTCCTGCTCCCCGAGGTCCAGCGGATGCGGTCGATGGTCGAGGATCTGCTCCTGCTGGCCAAGAACGACGAGCGGGGCGTCCCCCTGCGTCGCGAGGACGTGGACCTGGACGACATCGTCCTGTCCGAGGTCGGGCGGCTTCGTGGACTGGGCGGGCTCGACGTCACCGGTTCGGTGGAACCCGCCCGCCTGGTCGGCGACCCCGACGCCCTGCTGCGGGTCGTGCGCAACCTCGTCGACAACGCGCGTCGGCACGCGCGCGAGGCCGTGACGATCGGGCTCACCGTGGATCGCACGAGCCCCGCGGGGCCGCGCGCCGTGATCACCGTCGACGACGACGGCGAGGGGGTGCCACCCGAGCAGCGTGACACGGTGTTCGACCGCTTCGCCCGACTCGACGCCGACCGCGCCCGGGGCACCGGGGGCTCCGGCCTGGGGCTGGCGATCGTCGCCGAGATCACCCGCTCCCACGGGGGATCGGTCCGGGTCGAGGACTCCCCCGCGGGCGGAGCGCGGTTCGTCGTGGACCTACCGGTCGAGACCATCGGGGAACACCCCGACCAGCCGTGACCGACCCGGGCTGGCGGCACGCTCACCTACCTCCAGGCGCTTTCACTGGCCGAGTGAGCGGAGCGGGTCAGCCCCCGGCGCTCGCCATCTCGCTGTCCACCAGTCGGTAGCCCTGTCCGCGCACGGTCTCGATCGCTCGTGCACCGAAGGGCGTGTCGATCTTGCGACGCAGGTAGCCCACGTAGACCTCGACGATGTTGTCGTCCCCGTCGTACGCGGCATCCCACACCGCCCGCAGGATCTGGGGTTTGGACACCACCTGGTTGCGGTTCCGGATCAGGTACTCCAGGACCGCGTACTCCCGCGCCGTCACCGGGATCCGCTCACCTCCCCGCCGCACCTCCCGCGCGGCGGGATCGACCTCGAGGTCACCGGCGACGAACGAGACGGGCCGCTCGGGGGCGCCCCGCCTGACCAGCGCCCTGAGCCTGGCTTCCAGGACCACGAACGAGAACGGTTTGACCAGGTAGTCGTCGGCGCCCAGGTCGAACGCGTCCGCCTCGTCGTACTCGCCGTCCTTCGCGGTGAGCATGAGCACGGGGGTCCAGATCTCGCGGCGCCGCATCTCGCGCACCACCTCGTAACCACTGCGCCGCGGCATCATGATGTCGAGGACCACCACGTCGAAGTCCCCGTCGGCGGCCATCTCGAGTCCGATCTCCCCGTCCGGGGCCGTCTCGACCGCCCATCCGCCGGCGGCGAGGCCGCGCCGCACGCTCTCGAGGAGCGCAGGTTCGTCGTCGACAACGAGTACCCGCATACAGTGCCCTCCGCCCGTGTCCCGTTCGATCGCGTGGCCCGCGACGCCTACTCGGCGCCCGGGTCGATCTCCTGGTCCATCTGCTCGGCGGGGACCAACGAGTCGGCGTGACGCCGCACCACCCTGGCGGGCACCCCGGCGACGGTCGTGTGCGGCGGGACCTGGTCGAGCACCACCGAACCGGCGGCCACCCGCGAGCACTCGCCCACGTGAACATTGCCCAGCACGATCGACCCGGCCGACAGCAGCACCCCCGAACCGATCTTGGGGTGGCGGTCGCCGTCCTCGTTCCCCGTCCCGCCGAGGGTGACGCCCTGGAGTATCGAGACGCCGTCCCCGATCACGCAGGTCTCGCCCACCACGATGCCGGTGGCGTGGTCCACGAGGATCCCGGAACCCACGCGCGCGGCCGGGTGGATGTCCATGGCGAAGACCTCGGACACCCGGCTCTGGAGGAACGAGGCCGCCATGACCCGTCCCGAGTTCCACATCTCGTGCGCGACGCGGTGGATCTGGAGCCCGAGGAATCCCTTGGCGAACAGGTAGGGAACCAGGTAGTTGGGATAGGCCGGGTTACGCTCGAAGCTCACCACGAGGTCGGCCGCGACCGCCTCCAGGACGTGCGGGTGCTCGACCAGGATCGCCCTGATCTCCTTCTCCAGGACGTGCCGGCCGATCTCGGGGGTCGCGACGCGCGAGGCGGCGAGCCTCGCGAGGGATTCGCCCAGGTCGTCGCATCCGTCGACGAGATCCAGGACCAGGCCGGCGATGAGGGGTTCGTCGCGACTCTGCGTGGCGTCCACGGACAGCCGGTCCCAGACCGCGCGGACGGAGGAGTCGGCCTCCGTCTGCGGGACGCAGGGGTTCTCGATGCTCAGCTCGATGGTCACCCGGTACAGGGTAGGCCCGTTCTGCTTTCCGGGTCGAGTCACCTCGGTATCGGGTGCGGGGGCAGCGGGTGCGGGGGGATCGGGTGCGGGGGCGCAGCACTCGACGAGGTCGCGCCGGCCCGGGCAGGATGGGGCCATGATGCTCATCAACGTGAGATTCGACGTCAAGCCCGAGTTCGCGGACTCATGGCTCGAGATCACCCGCGACTTCACCGAGGCCACCAGGGCGGAGCCCGGCAACCTGTGGTTCGACTGGTACCGCTCGCCCGACGCGGAGACCACCTTCCTGCTCTGCGAGGCGTTCCGCGACGGGGACGCCCCGGCCGAGCACGTCGGGTCGGCCCACTTCAGGGAGTTCACCGGCTCCGCCGCGCAGTACCTCCAGCGCACCCCGCGGATCATCAACACGACGGTCGACGGCGAGGAGTGGGGAACG
>NZ_JAALEC010000273.1:0-1428 GCF_014145205.1 Dietzia sp. DQ11-44 | reverse complement strand
TCCCCGCCACGCCGGCAGCAGCGAGAAGTGGAGGTTCACCCAGCCGTGTGCGGGGATGTCCAGGACGGGTCGCGGCACCAGGTGCCCGTAGGCCACCACCGGCACCGCGTCGGGTGCGAGGTCACGGAGGCGCTCGGCGAACTGCGGGTCGCGGGCGTTCGGCGGCGTGAGGACCTCGATCCCCGCGGCGTCGGCAGCCGCGGCCACGGGACTGCGGGACAGGCTCCGGCCGCGACCGGTCCGGGCATCGGGACGGGAGACCACCGCCACCACGTCGTGTCGGCCTGAGGTCAGCAGGGCCTCGAGCGAGGGGACGGCCGCCTGCGGTGTGCCGGCGAAGACGAGTCGCACCGTCACCTCACCGCCATCGCGTCGGCGAGTCGGTCGTAGACGACCCCGGCGCTGATGGCGTCGCTACCGAACCATCCGGACGACCGTATCCCGGCCATCGCCGAGCGCCGCCGGTCCGGGGTGAGGCGCTGGAGGAACAGGATCCCGTCGAGGTGGTCGGTCTCGTGCTGCACGGCGCGCGCGAGGATCCCCTCGGCCTCGAGACGCACCGGCTCTCCGTGCACGTCGACGCCGCGCGCCACGACACGCGCGTAGCGTTCGGTGGGTTCGGAGACCCCGGGGATCGACAGGCACCCCTCGTTGACGTGAGTCCTCTCGTCCCCGATCGGTTCCCACTCCGGGTTGACGAGGTGGCCCTCGCGGCCTCCACAGGTGTAGACGAACACCCGGGTGGACACGCCGATCTGGGGAGCGGCCAACCCGGCTCCGTCCTCGTGGCGGACCGTGTCCATGAGGTCGGCCACGATGCGCGCCAACCTGTCGTCGAACGAGGTGACGGGATCGGTCGGGGTCCTCAGGACGGGATCACCGAAGAGCCGGACGGGATGGACGGCCATGCGTATCTGAACTCCTCGCGGACGGGGATACGGGAAACGCCCATTCTAGGTGGTCTCCGGGCAACCCACCGCACGGGCCGGTCAGCCGATGTGTACCGGGTCGAGCCGGACCCGGACGGGGTCGGCGTTCCGCCGTCCCGACCGCGCCACCACGACCGCCCGTAGTTCGGTGGAGACCGCTCCGAGCAGCGGTGGCGGGACGCGGAGCAACACCCGCTCGGGGTCCTCCACGCCGTCGTGTCCGGGCAACTCCTCCCCCGGGGGGAGGTCGACGGGCCCGAGCACCTCCACCTCGTCCGGGATCCGGAGCTCGTCGAGGATCTCGGCCAGCGCGGAGGCCGGGCCGTCCACCGCCATCATGTGGACGGCGGGCGGGAACCCCACCTCGGCGCGGTCCGCGAGTTCGCGTTCGGCCCACCCCTGGGGGTCCCACCGCACCAGGGCCTGCGCGACCGGGGACCCGGAATCCGCCGACAGGAACACACGGCCCCCGTCGGCGGCCGGGCGGACCAGGCAGGCG
>NZ_JAALEC010000272.1:0-6903 GCF_014145205.1 Dietzia sp. DQ11-44 | reverse complement strand
AGTCCACGAACCGGCGGTTGTCCGGGTCGACCAGCGAGTCGTCCCACACCTCCGTGCCCTGGTAGACGTCGGGGACCCCGGGGGACAGCAGTTGTGTCGCCTTGGCGATCAACGAGTTGTCACGCCCGGCGGGGGCGATGCGGTCGACGAACGGGGTGAGCAACGCGCCGCCCGAGTCGAGCAGGGTGTCGATCCACCGGTGGGCGGCGGACTCGAAGTCCGCGTCCTGATCGGTCCAGGTGGTGTGCACGGCGGCCTCACGTAGGGCCTTGTCGGCGTAGTCGTGCAGGCGGGACCGCAGGTCGTCGGCGGGATCGTCGCGCTCCGGCCACACCCCCACGATCACCTGGAGCAGGAAGTAGCCCGCGTCCTCGGCGGGCGGGGGGAACGTCCGGAACACCTCGGAGACCAGATCCGCCCACTCGTCGGACAGCTGGGAGAGGACCGAGATCCGGGCGCGCACGTCCTCGCCCCGCTTGGTGTCGTGGGTGCTGAGCGCCGTCATGGCCAGGGGGGAGGCGAGCGCGCGTTCGGCCATCGCGAGGTGGAAGGCCTCCACCTGCATGCCCATCCGCCCCGGTGAACCGCCGACCTCGTTGAGCGAGACCAGCCGGCCGAGCCGGTAGAACAGGCGGTCCTCCTCGGCCTTGGCGGTGGCCGCACCGGTCACCTGCGCCAACCGGCTCGAGGCCTCGGCACCACGGGCCAGAGCCCCGGCCACGAGACCCAGCACGGGAGCCAGTTCGGGGCGGTCGCGGTGCAGATCGTCCAGTATCGCGGGCAGGGTCCCGCGGAGGACGGGATAGTCGGCGCGATAGGCGGGCGTGCGCTCGATCACCGAGACCAACGCCTCGCGGAGGAGGGCCCCCTCGTCGTCACCACCCGTCACGACACTCGGCTCCCCGCCGAGGGCGGCCTCACGCCGCACCGCGCGGGTCAGGCGGCCCAGTTCGGGGGCGAGGTCCTCCAGGACGATCTGCCGCTTGAGACGGGCGGACTGATCGTGGACCTGCTCCTCGTCGCCGGGGCCGCCGCAGTACCGGGAGGCCAGCTCGGTCAACCGCGCCTGTCCGCCCCGGTCCACCAACATCTGGTCGATCAGCCGGAGGGCGTCGTATCCCGTGGTCCCGTCGACGGGCATGGCGGGCTCGAGCACTTCGGCGGGCGCGAGGATCTTCTCCACCAGCAGCCACCGGTCCTCGCCGGCCAGCCCGCGGAGACGCCGGGTGTAGCCCACGGGATCGGCGAGGCCGTCGGGGTGGTCGACCCGGATGCCGTCGACCAGATCCTCCTCGCACCAGCGGGCCACCTCGGCGTGGGTGGCGTCGAAGACCGCCGGGTCCTCCTGGCGCAGCCCGGCCAGCCCGGTCACGGTGAAGAACCGCCGGTAGCCCAGGAGCGGCTCCCGCCAGTGGACCAACCGATAGTGCTGGCGGTCGTGCACCTGTTGCGCGGTCCCGCCCCCGGTGCCGGGGGCCGCCGGGAAGCGATGGTCGTAGAAGTGCAGCTCGGCCTCCGCAGCGTCCGTGTCGGAGGTGTCGGTGTCTGTGGCGGTGTCGGTGGGGGTGACGACGACGAGCTGGTCGACGTCCTCCGGTGAACCCAACACCGGGATCGCTATCCGGCCGTCCGCCCCGTTGGCGGGCTCGGTGTCGAAGTCGAAGTACGTGAAATACGGCGACTCCGGGCCCCGGCGCAACGCGTCCCACCACCAGCGGTTCGCCGCCGGACGGTCCACGCCCAGGTGGTTGGGGACGATGTCCACCACCAGGCCCAGGTCGTGCTCCCGGCAGGCCGCCCGCAGCGACCGCAGTGCGCTGATCCCGCCGAGCTCCGCTGCGACCGTGGTCGGGTCCACCACGTCGTACCCGTGGGTCGATCCGGGGGTGGCCTCGAGGATCGGCGACAGGTACACCGATCCCACGCCGAGGTCGGCGAGGTAGGGGACCAGGGCCTCGACGTCGGCCAGGACGAACCCGCGGCCGTCCGGGTCGGACGCGGGCGTCCGCAGTTGGATGCGGTAGGTGCTCGCCAGGGCCGTACCCCTGCGCAGCGGCCCGGTCCCGGTCAGATCCGCGGCGGTCACGATCAGGTGACCTTGCGCAGCACGATCGTGCCGCGATCGGCCACCGTGATCGTGTCGTCCGACCCCAGCTCACCGGTGCGCTCCTCGAGGTGGACCGCGGTGTCCAGGACGACCTCCCAGCTCTCGGCGTACTCGGACCCCAACAACGAGAACTCGATGGGCTCGTGGTGGGCGTTGAACAGCAGGAGGAACGAGTCGTCGACGATCCGCTGGCCACGCTCGTCGGGTTCGTGGATGCCCTCACCGTTGAGATAGACGGCCAGGGACTTGCCGAAGCCGGAGTCCCAGTCCTTGTGGGTCATCTCGGACCCGTCCGGGCTGAACCAGGCGATGTCCTGCGGGTCCTCGTCGTCGCGGAGAACGGTGCCGAAGAACCTGCGCCGGCGGAACACCGGATGGTCCTTCCGCAGTCGGACCAGGGTGCGGGTGAACTCGAGGAGGTCTTCCTTCTCCTCGTCGAGGTCCCAGCTCATCCACGCGATCTCGTTGTCCTGGCAGTACACGTTGTTGTTCCCGCCCTGCGTGCGGGCGATCTCGTCACCGTGGGCGATCATCGGCGTGCCCTGCGACAGGATGAGGGTGGTCAGCATGTTGCGCCGCTGCCGGTGGCGCAGACGCAGCACCTCGGGGTCGTCGGTGGGTCCCTCGACCCCGCAGTTCCAGGAGCGGTTGTGGCTCTCGCCGTCGTTGCCGTCCTCGCCGTTGGCCTCGTTGTGCTTCTCGTTGTAGCTGACCAGGTCGTTGAGGGTGAAGCCGTCGTGGGCGGTGACGAAGTTGATCGAGGCGGTGGGGCGACGTCCGGTGTTCTCGTACAGGTCCGAGGAGCCGGTCAGGCGGGAGGCGAACTCGCCGAGAGTGGCGGGCTCTCCCCGCCAGAAGTCGCGGACGGTGTCGCGGAACTGCCCGTTCCACTCCGTCCACAGCGGCGGGAAGTTGCCCACCTGGTAGCCGCCCTCGCCGACGTCCCACGGCTCGGCGATCAGCTTGACCTGGCTGACCACCGGGTCCTGCTGGACCAGATCGAAGAACGAGGACAACCGGTCGACGTCGTGCAGCCCCCTGGCCAGGGCGGAGGCGAGATCGAACCGGAACCCGTCGACGTGCATGTCGAGGACCCAGTACCGCAGCGAGTCCATGATGAGCTGCAGGGAGTGGGGGTGCCGGACGTTGAGCGTGTTCCCGGTGCCCGTGTAGTCCATGTAGTGCTGTTCGTCGCCCTCGACCAGACGGTAGTACGCCTGGTTGTCGATCCCGCGGAACGCGATGGTGGGTCCCATGTGGTTACCCTCCGCGGTGTGGTTGTAGACCACGTCCAGGATCACCTCGATGTTGGCGTCGTGGAACGCCTTGACCATCGCCTTGAACTCGCTCACCGCGTCACCGGGCTTCTCCGCGAACGCGTACTCGTTGTGCGGGGCCAGGAAGCCGAAGCTGTTGTACCCCCAGTAGTTCCGCAGCCCCATGTCGATCAACCGCTGGTCCTGCATGAACTGGTGCACCGGCATCAACTCGATCGCGGTGACGCCGAGGTCGGTCAGGTAGTCGATGATCGCCGGGTGGGTCATGCCGGCGTAGGTGCCGCGCATCTCCGCCGGGATGTCGGGGTGCGTGGCGGTCATGCCCTTGACGTGGGCCTCGTAGATCACGGTGTTGTGGTACTCGTGCCGGGGCGCGCGGTCGTTGCCCCAGTCGAAGTAGGGGTTGATCACGACGGTGGTCATGGTGTGACCGAGGGAGTTCTCGGTGTTCCGTCGACCCGGGTCGTCCAGGTCGTAGCTGTGCAGGCTCGGGTGGCCGTCGAACTCCCCGTCGAAGGCCTTGCCGTACGGGTCGAGCAACAGCTTGGAGGGGTCGCAGCGCAGACCGTTCTCGGGCTCGTACGGCCCGTGCACCCGGAAGCCGTAGCGCTGCCCCGGGGTCACCCCGAACAGATAGCAGTGCCAGATATGACCGTCGACCTCGGTGAGCTCGACGCACTGCTCCCCGCCGTCGCGGTCGATCAGGCACAGGTCGACGCGCTCGGCCACCTCGGAGAACAGCGCGAAGTTGGTGCCGGTTCCGTCATACGTGGCACCGAGGGGGAAGGCGGTACCAGGCCAGGCACGGATGAGCTCTGGGGCGGACTGCTGCGCGTCGTCGTTGGTCACAAAGCCCAACAGTAGTGCGTTTCGGGGCGGGAGCCGCTGTGCCGGGCCCCCGGCGGTCACCACCAGCCGGTCGCGGGCCCCATCTGCCTGGCCAGTTCGCCCGACGCGGACCGGACCCACGACCCGGAGAGGTGGTGGGAATCGTGGTAGACGATCACGTTGCCCACCACGACCGGGCAGTTCGCCGGGTCGCACAGGCCGTCGGTGAGGTCGATCAGTCGGACCGAGTCGATCCCGGCCCCGGCGAGCCCGGCCGGGTTGATCGGCGCGATGGACCGCTCCCGGGGCATCCCGCACTCCTCGGGGGTGCCGCCGTCTCCCAGACAGTCCCCGGCCCGGATCGGGCCGCGGCCCTGGTTGAGCCACGGGGTGTCCCGGACGGCGATCACGCCGATGCCCTGCTGGTCGAGTGCACGCCACAGGTCCACGTACTGGCGCGGGGTGACGTCCGGGCCCACGACCCCCACCGGCCGGGTGGCGGTGGTGAACACGAAGTCGGGTGCCAGGCCCACGAGGGCGGCCAGGGCGGCGGGCGTCCACTCGGCGCAGCTCTCGTACAGCAACTCGTCGCTGTCGGACACCGAGGCGTCCAGGGTCAGCGGGCACCCCATCTTGAGCACCGTGACCACCCGGAAGCCGTAGTGTCGGCCGACCTCGTCGAGGCCGCTGATCCAGTGCTCGGCGTGGGAGCCACCCACCAAGGCGATGGTGCGCGGCGCGGTGACGTCGCCGTACACGCACATCTGCACCTCGGCCGACTCGAAGTTCGAGATGCAGCCGTCCAGGGTGCTCACGGGCAGGTCGTTGCCCACCTGCAGCAGTGAGGGGACGTAGTCGGCGTCCTCGGGGACCGGGATGCCGTCGAAGAAGGCGCGGGCCCCGGGGTGGTCCGGGTCGGTCAGTGAGTCGACATAGGGCACGGCCGAGCGGGAGGCGGACGTGGCGGTCCACCATCCGACCGTCCCGAGGCTGGCCACCGCGGCCACCACGACGAGGGCGGTGGCCTGGACGAAGCGGCGCTGATCGCGCGCGTTGCGTCCGGACCCCTTGCGGAGCGAGTCACGCTTCTGGGCGGCGGGGGTGGACCGCCCGCGTGCCCGGCTGGCCATCCGCAGCGGTCGCTCGACGTACTTCTCGGTCAACAGGGCGAGCACCACGGAGACCGCGACGATCGCCAGCCCCGACACCAGCGTGATCTCGGCCTGCCGGTCGTAGGAGAGCCAGAGGATGAGGAGCGGCCAGTGCCACAGGTACAGGGAGTACGAGATGTCGCCCAGGCGTCGGAACACCCGCGCGGACAGCAGCCAGGTGACCGGGTCCCTCCGCGGTGTCGCGCGCTCGCCCTCGGGGAGGTTGCCGCCGAGGATGATCAGCAGGGCCCCGCCGATCGGGTACCAGGCCAGGGGGCCGGGGAAGTAGGCGGCGCCGTCGATCACGAAGCCGCAGCTCACGATGAGCGCCAGCCCGGCGACGGTGCTGAGCATGCGCAACGGCCACGGCAGCACGATCCCCGCCAGCAGGATCGCCACGAGACCACCGACGAGGAGCTCCCACATCCGGGCGCCGGTGTCGTAGTAGTTCCAGGGCTGGTTGACGGCCTGCCCGTAGGCGGACCACCACACCGAGGCCGCGGTGCCCACGGCCACCACTCCGAGGAGCATCCACTTGGGCGAGCCGCCCCGCCCGATGAGCCGCCACATCGCGGTCAGGCCCAGGACGACGCCGAGGGCGACGAGATAGAACTGGCCCTGCACCGACATGGACCACAGGTGCTGCAGCGGCGAGATGGTGGCGTCGGCCGCCGCGTAGTCCTGGGAGGTGAGCGCGAGCTCCCAGTTCTGGTAGTACAGCAGCGAGGCGAGGGTCTGTTCGAAGATCGCCGACCACTGGGTAGGGGGCTTGATGAGGATCGTCCCCACGACGGTCGCGGCCACCGTGACCACCAACGCCGGGTACAGCCGACGGACCAGTCGCGTGAGATGGGGGATCGGGTTGAGGGCGGTGCGCCCGTCCGAGGCGCCGCGTAGGAGCGATCCCAGGAAGAAGAACCCGGAGAGGGTGAGGAACACATCGACGCCGCCGGAGACGCGGCCCATCCAGATGTGGAACACCACGACCAGTGCGATGGCCAGCCCGCGGAGCCCGTCGATGTCGTGCCGGTAGGCCATCTTCCCTCGCCGGCGGCGAGCAGGCGAGATCGGAGTGCTGGTGGCCACTGGCGAGTACTTCCTGACGGGTCGTCCGGTCTGTGCAGGCGCCCCGACTCTGCGAGCGCGTGCACCGAAGAGCATGGCGGAGCCGCGTCCGATTACACCACAGACGGTCGACAGCGCCCGCGTTGGTACAGTCCGGCCCATGCTCAGCTCGCCGATCCGCGCCGTGGGGACCGTGTCGGGAGTCGTCGGTCCGGCCGTGGTCGCGCTGCTGGTGTGGATCGTGGCGGCACCCCGCTCGGAGTTGCTCTCGGTGGGCGGCGGGAGGGGGTTGCGGCTCCCGGAGTCCGGGACGGACGGCGGCAGCCAGCTCCTGATGTTGATCGTCCTCCTCGGGGCGGCCGTCGTGTGTGCGGTGCTGACCTTGTGGCACCGTCACCCGGGCCTGCGGAGGCCGGGTGGCGTCACCGTCCTCGTGGTGCTTCCGGGGCTGACGTGTGCGGTCGCCGCGGCGGCC
>NZ_JAALEC010000271.1:0-2714 GCF_014145205.1 Dietzia sp. DQ11-44 | reverse complement strand
TGGCGGGTCTTGTAACCGTTCGACGTGGAATGGGTGTTGCCGTGCATCGGGTCGCACTGCCAGATGACCTTGTGTCCCGAGGCCTCGACGGCCTGCACGATCGGCGGGAGCGCGTCCCTGACCTTGTCGTTGCCCATGCGGGAGACCAGGGTCAGGCGTCCCGGACGATTGCGCGGATCGAGCTTCTCCACGTACTCCACCGCGAGTTCCGGGGTGGTCGAGGGGCCGATCTTCAGTCCGATCGGGTTCTCGATGAGTGAGGCGAACGCCACGTGGGCGTCGTCGATCCCACGGGTCCGCTCCCCGATCCACAGGAAGTGGGCCGAGAGGTCGTACAACCCCTGCTCCGCGTCACCCGTGAGGCCCGTGCCGTCGTCGGCCAGGCGCAACATCGCGCGCTCGTAGTCGAGCACCAGCGCCTCGTGGGAGGAGAAGATGTCCGCCGACCGCAGGTTCTCGTCGGAGACACCGCAGGCGTCCATGAACCGCAGCCCTCGATCGACCTCCGCCGCGAGCGCCTCGTAGCGCGCGCCGGCCGGCGACCCGGCGACGAACTCCATGTTCCACTCGTGCACGCGGTGCAGGTCCGCCGTCCCCGAGGCCGTCAGGGAGCGGACCAGGTTCATGGCCGCGGCGGCGTTGGCGTAGGCGCGGACCAGACGCGACGCGTCGTGCTCACGAGCGGTGTCGTCCGCGTCGAGCCCGTTGACCATGTCCCCGCGGTAGGAGAGCAGGCCGGTGGCGTCCCTGTCGGCGGAGCGCGGTTTGGCATACTGCCCGGCGATCCGGCCGACCTTCACCACCGGCATGGACGCGCCGTAGGTCAGGACGACGGACATCTGCAGGAGCGTGCGGATCACGCCCTTGATGTGCGGCTCGGTGTTGGCCTCGAACGTCTCCGCGCAGTCCCCGCCCTGGAGCAGGAACGCGCGACCGTGCGCGACGTCGGCCAGCCGATCCGAGAGGTGTTCGACCTCCGAGGCCACGCAGATGGGCGGCACGCTCTCGAGGACCTTGCGCATGGCCGCGGCGTGATCGGGATCCCACGACGGTTGCTGCAGCGCGGGTCGCGACAGGGCGTCCGCCAGCAGCCGATCGAGGTCCGCCGAGAGCGGGGGGAGGTCGGGAAGCTGTGCGATGTCGACGTCGACTGTCCAGTTGCTCACCCCGCGAGGATACGCCACCGCCGCCGGCGCGGACCTCAGAGACCCAGGTGGGGCGCCTTCGCCGCGATCGCCCGGAATCTCAAGAACGCATGGCGGGCATCGCCGAGGGCGTCGTGGGCTCCGCCCGGGTGAGGCGGCAGCTCCGGTTGCCCGGCCATCTCCCACAGCTGGCGCACGTCCCGCGTGAACCTCGGCATCGCCGCCGGCAGCTCGGTCATGTCACCCCAGAGCTGGCACACCGCGACGTGGTCATAGGCCCCGATCCACGCCCACAACTCGACCGGCCCGGAGATCGGTGCGGTGACGAAGTCGTACAACCCGTCGCGGATCCCCGCCCGCGACATCCAGGCCGGGGACGAGGGATTGGGCAGTTTGGGCAGGACGTTCCGGCGGACCCACGGACCGGCCTTGGCCTGGTCGAAATCCGTGGAGACCGCGTAGAACTCGCGTCCGTCCTCCGCCACCACCCCCACCGAGACCAGGTCGATGGTGGTGCCGTCCTCGATGAACTCGCAGTCGTAGAAATAGCGCACCGGCGTCAGCGCTGCCCCTCGACAGGCTGGTCGAGGAGGTTTCGTCCCGACTTGCGCACCGCCTCGTAGCGCTTCTTCATCTCGGCGCCGTAGATGTCGTGGACGTACTCCTGACCGGTCATCGCCTGGATGCGCCTCATGAACTCGTCGGTGATCTCCCGCTCCGCCGCACGGTCGCCTTCTCTCCCGGCCCACGGGGTCAGGTCGAGCGGCTCACCGATCATGACTCGGACCTCGACCGGGCTCCGACGGAACCTGCTGATCTTACGGACGTACTCACCCGTCCCCATCACCCCCACGGGGATGATCGGCACCCCGGCTCGGAGAGCGAGGCGCGCTGGTCCGGTCTTACCGCGGAAGAGCCGTCCGTCCGGTGAGCGGGTGCCCTCCGGGTACATGCACAGGACCTGCCCGGCCGAGAGCACCTCCATCCCGGCGTTCAGTGCGGCCTGAGCGGCGTCCGCGTTGGTGCGATCGATCGGGTGCTGACCGGTTCCGGCGAAGAACCACCTGCTGAGCACGCCGCGGATCCCGGTGCCGGTGAAGTAGTCGCTCTTGGCCAGGAAGGTGACCCGCCTCGGGAGCAGGAGTACCGTGAACAACCAGTCGCCGACGGAGTAGTGGTTCCCCACGAGCAGTGCCGCCCCGCTCACGGGGAAGTTCTCCTGCCCCGTGGTCGTGGTTCGACTGGTCGCTCTCAGGAAGGGACCGATCAGCACGTACTTGAACAACCAGTACAGCAACTTGGGTCACCGGACCTTCCGTCGTTGGGGAGTTGACGGAGCGGATACTACCCGGATCGGTCCGCGAATCCGGACGGGACGAGATTCGGTGGCCACAGCTCGGGATCCGGGACGAAGCTGGCGATCACGGCGCACGCCCCGGGGTCGAAGTGCGAGGCGACGAGAGTGCACCGGGAGAGCAACGCGGGAAGCCGCAGCATCGTCCGGATACCGTCGAGGACCACCCTGAGCCCGTCGCCCTCGACCGAGGGCGGGGTGGTCGGACGAGCCGG
>NZ_JAALEC010000270.1:0-4530 GCF_014145205.1 Dietzia sp. DQ11-44 | reverse complement strand
GCCGACCGCCGCGGTGGGGCGTCCCGCGGTGAGTCGCGCGGTGGCGGACGGCAGTTCGACGACCGGCGATCCGCCGGTCGCCCCGGTCAGGACGCCCGCCAGGCAGCGCGGGTCGACGAACCGGCCCTCCCCGACGAGATCGAGGCCGCAGATCTCGACATGGAGATCAGGCGGGACCTCCGTGGGCTGGACAAGGCGAACGCCGAGCTGGTGGCTCGGCACCTGGTCGCGGCGATGCATTTCGTGGACGACGATCCCGAGCTGGCCCTCGCCCACGGGCGGGCCGCGAAGAATCGCGCCGGGCGGATAGGCGTCGTCCGGGAGACCCTCGGAGTGCTCGCCTACCGGGCCCGTGAGTGGTCCGAGGCCCTCGGGGAACTGCGTGCGGCCCGACGGATCTCGGGAGGTCCCGGTCTGCTCGCGATGATGGCCGACTGCGAGCGGGGTCTCGAGCGCCCGCAGAAGGCCATCGAGCTCGCCCGGGGGGAGGAGTCCCGCCAGGTCTCCGGTGAGGACCTCGTGGAACTGCGCATCGTCGAAGCCGGTGCGCGGGTGGACATGGGCCAGCTCGATGCCGCCCTGGTGACCCTCCAGGACGCCGGAGCCGATCCGGCGGCGGTGGGCGAGGAGGCGGCACGGTTGGACTACGCGTACGCGGAGGTGCTGCTGGCGTCCGGTCGGAAGGACGAGGCCGCCGCATGGTTTGGCCATGCGGTGGCGGCCGACCCTGACCATCACACGGACGCGGAGTCGCGCCTGGCGGAGCTCGAGGACTGACCCCGGTGTCACCAGCCACTCTGTCGGATCTGCACGACGCACTTCTCGTGGACCTCGACGGGACGCTCATCCGCGGTTCCGAGCCCGTACCGGGCGCGGCCGAGGCACTGGACGCCTCGGGGCTCCCGGTGGTCTACGTGACCAACAACGCGAGCCGTGCTCCCGCCGACACCGCGGCACACCTCCGCGACCTGGGTTTCACCGCCCGCGCGTCCGACGTCATGACGAGTGCCCAGGCGGCGGTGATGATGTTGGTCGATCACGTCGACGCCGGCGCGAGGGTTCTCGTGGTGGGCCACGACAGCTTCCGCGACCTCGCCAGGGAGGCGGGCTATGAGGTCGTCCTCTCGGCCGACGACCATCCGGAGGTGGTCCTCCAGGGGCTGTCCCGCGAGCTGACCTGGGGCGACCTCGCCGAGGGGTGCCTCGCGATCCGCCGTGGGGTTCCGTGGGTGGCCTCCAACACCGACACGACGCTACCCACCGAGCGGGGCCTGCTCCCCGGCAACGGCTCGCTGGTCGCGGCGCTTCGTGCGGCGACGGACCGCGAACCCGTCGTGGCGGGGAAACCGGCCGCCGGGGTGCTCAGGGCCGCCGCCGACCTCGTCGGCGCGACGCGTCCACTGGTCATCGGCGACAGGCTCGACACCGACATCGAAGGGGCGGTCGCGGCCGACATGCCCTCACTTCTGGTCCTGACCGGTGTCCACGGGACGGCCGACCTGCTGGTCGCCGAGGAGCGTCGTCGCGCCACTCACCTGGCCCGGGACCTCTCGGCGCTCGCGGCGCCGCCCGAGTCGAGTCATATCGAGTCGGCCGCCGGACTCGACGCGAGGGTGCTGGACGGGTCTCTTCACCTGCAGGGGATCCCGGAGACGTTGAGTGGCGTCGACCTCGCGCGCAGCGTCATCCGTCAGGCGTGGCTGCACGGGGTGACCGCACTCGCGGATCCCGGTGACGGTGCGCGGTCGCGGCTCGCCGATGCGGGACTCGTCGTGGGCTAGCGTGGTCCGCGTGAGCACTCCCGGACCGACACCACTTCCAGGCCCCGTGGGCCCGGACGTCGACGAGCTCCGCTCGGCGTTCGACGATCTCCTCGCCGACTCCGTCGGGCCGTCGACGGCCGACGGCGATGACGGCGGGGTGGTCCGCGACGATCAGGTCCGGGCCCTGGACGCCGCTCATGACCTGCTCGCCCGAGCGCTCTCCGTCCTGGACGCCGCCCGCTGATGGCGGTCACACGGAGGCGCCTGGACGCCGAGCTGGTCCGCCGCAGGATGTGTGACAGTCGGGAACGGGCCCGGGACCTCATCGGCTCCGGGCGTGTGATCGTCAACGGGGTGGCGGCCAGCAAACCCGCGACCCAGGTGGAGCCCACCACCTCGATCGCGCTCGCCGCGTCGAACGAACCGGACTGGGCCTCCCGGGGAGCCCACAAACTCATCGGTGCGCTGGACGCCTTCGGTGTGCGCGTCGACGGTGCGCGCTGTCTCGACGCCGGTGCCTCCACGGGAGGCTTCACCGACGTTCTGCTCTCACGTGGTGCCGCCCGCGTCGAGGCGGTGGACGTGGGCTACGGGCAACTCGTGTGGCGCCTGCGCAGCGACGGTCGCGTCGGGGTCCACGACAAGACCAACGTGCGATCCCTCACTCCCGAGGACATCGGGGGCGAGGTGGACGTGGTGGTCTCGGACCTGTCCTTCATCTCCCTCCCGCTCGTCCTGCCCGCACTGACCGCGTGCGTCCGCACCGGTGGGGATCTGCTGCCGATGGTCAAACCGCAGTTCGAGGTGGGCCGCGAGCGGGTCGGCCAGGGTGGCGTCGTCCGCGACCCCGCCCTCCGGATCGAGGCGGTCACGGGTGTCGCGCGCGCCGCTGCGGCGCTCGGTCTGGAGGCCCTCGGCTGCGTGGCCAGCCCGCTCCCGGGGCCGTCCGGGAACGTCGAGTACTTCCTCCATCTCCGCAAGAACGGGTCGGGCGCCCCGGTGGAGCTGACACACCAGGCGTCGGACGCCATCCACCGCGCCGTGGAGGAGGGGCCGAGATGACGGACATGACAGGTCAGGGGACGCCCCGCCGGATCCTGCTCGAGGCCAATATCGAGCGGCCGGACATCGTCGCCATCGTCGCCCAGGTCGTCGACGCCTGCGCGAACCGGGGGATCGCGGTGCGGATGCTCGCCGACACGAGTGAGAACGTCGCCACGGGGACGGGCGTGGACTCGGTCGCCGACACTCCGCACGCCGCCGACGGGTGCGAGCTCGTCCTGGTCCTGGGTGGGGACGGGACGTTCCTGCGGGCGTGTCAGTACGCCACCGCGGCCGATGTGCCGGTGCTGGGGGTCAACCTCGGGCATGTCGGGTTCCTCGCCGAGTCGGAGGTCTCCTCGCTGCACGGGGTCGTCGAACAGATCGCCGACCGGGACTACCGGGTGGTCGAGCGCATGACGGTCGAGGCCACCGTCATGCACGGGGACACCGTCCTCGGCCACGACTGGGCGCTCAACGAGGTGAGTATCGAGAAGGTCTCCCGGCAGGGCGTCCTCGAGGCGTCGGTCGAGATCGATGGGCGACCGGTGAGCGACTACGGGTGCGACGGCATGCTCGTGTCGACCCCGACCGGGTCGACGGCCTACGCGTTCTCCGCGGGAGGGCCGATCGTCTGGCCGGAGCTCGACGCGATCCTGGTGGTCCCGAACAACGCCCATGCCCTGTTCGCCCGGCCCATGGTGGTGGCGCCGAGTTCGCGTGTCGCCGTGGAGACCGGGACCCGGTCGGGGCCCGCGGTGGTCGTGCTCGACGGGCGGCGGCTGGTCGACGCCCCCGCCGGTAGCCGCGTGGAGGTGGTGCGCGGCCGGAGGCCGGTCAAGTGGGTGCGATTGGACGACTCACCGTTCACGGACCGACTGGTGACCAAGTTCGAACTCCCGGTGACCGGGTGGCGTGGCCGGTCCGCCGCCCGCCCCCTCCCCTAGGGTGGGTGCGTGCTCACGGAACTTCGGATCAGCGGACTCGGCGTCATCGACGAGGCCGTGGCCGATTTCGCCCCGGGCCTGTCGGTCCTGACCGGTGAGACCGGCGCCGGCAAGACCATGGTCGTCACCGGTCTGAGGCTTCTGGCCGGGGGGCGCGCCGATCCGGGCCGGGTTCGCCGCGGTGCCGACAAGGCCGTGGTGGAGGGGCGGTTCGACCTGGCCGCCGCGGCGACGATGGCTTCCGAGGACAGAGAGCAGCTCGACAGACTCCTCGAGGAGGCGGACGTTGAGCTCGACGAGGACGGGACGGTGATCGCGGCCCGCCGGGTCGGCGCCGACGGACGCTCCCGGGCCCGGTTGGGTGGTCGGTCGGTGCCCGCCGGCACCCTGGCCCGGTTCTGTTCCCCGGTACTCGCGGTCCACGGCCAGAACGACCAGCTCCGGCTCCTGCGTCCGGACCGGCAGCGCGAGGCGGTCGACTCCCACGGGGGCGAGCGGGCGCGGGTCGCACTCAGGGCGTACCGGGAGACCTTCCACCGGTGGCGTGAGGCCGAGAGGTCGCTGGCAGAGCGCACGGGGCGCGCCCGCGAGCTGGCCCGCGAGGCCGACCTGCTGCGCCACGGGCTCGACGAGATCGACGCCCTGGACCCCAGACCGGGGGAGGAGGCCGAGCTCGACGCGGTCATCCGGCGTCTCACCGACTCGGAGGAGTTGCGTGAGGTGGCCGGGCAGGCGCACGAGACCCTGACGGGAGACGGAGAGACCGCGGAGCCGGTCGT
>NZ_JAALEC010000269.1:0-5621 GCF_014145205.1 Dietzia sp. DQ11-44 | reverse complement strand
GCGGCTCGCGGGGGCGGGGGACCCCGCCCTGGATCCCATCGCCACGAGTATCGACCAGGCCGTCGCCGCGCTGGGGGACGCCGCGACCGAGCTCGGCCTCTATCTGGCCGAACTCCCGGTGGACGCGGCCGACCTCGATGCGGCGCTCGAGAGACGGCATGATCTCAGGGCGCTCACCCGGAAGTACGGGACCGACGTGGACGACGTGATCGAATGGGCCGCGAAGGCGCGCATCCGCCTGTCCGAGGTGGACACCTCCGACTCCGCTGTGGCCGACCTCACGGCCACGGTCGCGAGGCTCGCCCTCGAGCTGGAGGAGCGGGGCGCCGAGCTCACCGCCATCCGCAGGGCGGCGGGGGAGGACCTCGCACGACGCGTCACCTCGGAGCTGGCCGAGCTGTCCATGGGCGGAGCCGGGCTGGTCGTCAGGGTCACCCCTGCCGGGGACGGCCTCGCCGCCGCGACGGAGTCCGGCCTGGACGACGTGGAACTGGCTCTCGACGGGCCGTCGGGGGTCGTCCCGTTGGGCCGGGGGGCCTCCGGCGGCGAGCTGTCCAGGGTGATGCTGGCCCTGGAGGTCGTCCTGGCGGAACGTTCCGGTGGCGGGACGTTGGTGTTCGACGAGGTGGACGCAGGAGTGGGTGGACGCGCCGCGCTGAGCATCGGCAAGCGTCTGGCCAGGTTGGCCAGGACCCACCAGGTGATCGCCGTGACCCACCTCGCGCAGGTCGCCGCGTACGCGGACACGCACCTCGTGATCCACAAGGCCGCGGACTCCACGGGTGGGGACGGTGTCGTGTCCGGTGTGCGCGCGGTCGACGATTCGGACAGGGTCATCGAACTCGCGCGGATGCTCGCCGGGATGGAGGACACCGACACCGGTCTCGCGCATGCCGAGGAGCTCCTCGGCAAGGCGCAGTCGGAGAAGTCTCAAGCTCAAGTCGACCGTTAATCCGACACGCCGAACCGACCTCCCTCGTCACTCGAATCACACGCGTGATACTCGGGCACATGAAGATGACGGGTCTGCTCAATCGCCGCTCCAACGATCTCGCCGGTGTGGTCGGTACCGTCCGCCAGGTCCGGGCGGGATCACCGGTCCCCCGCAAGCTCGGCTCCAAGGACGTCGCCGTGCTCGACCTCGACCGGACGTCGGCGGCCACCGCCCGCGCCGTCGTCGAGGCCGATGTCGCCGCCGTCGTCCACGTGCCGCGCCCCGGTGAGGAGATGCTGCCCCGTGCCGCGTTCCGGATCCTCGCCTCGTCGACCATCCCCGTCATCGAGGACGCGGACCTCGCCGAGGTCGAGGACGGGACCCGGGTCCGCATCGACGAGGGCGTGGTCTACTCGGTCAAGACCGAGGGCCAGCTGGCCAGCGGCCGTGAGGTCGGCCCCGAGACCCTCCTCTCCGAGGTCCACGCCGCGGAGAACGGGTACGTCGAGTCCGCGCTGGCGCACCTGGCCAACGCCACGGAGTTCCTCAGCCTCGAGCACCAGTTGCTCCTCGACGGCGAGGGCCTTCCCGGGATCGACGTGGACTTCACCGGTCGCCACGTGGTGGTGGTGACCGGGGACCGGGCCTCGGAGGCGCAGCTCTCCGATCTCAAGCCCTTCATGAAGGAGTACCGACCGCTGGTCGTGGGTGTGGACGGGGGAGCCGAACTGCTGCGTGCGGCCCGGATCTCCGCCGACGTCGTGGTCGCGACCCCCACCGGGGTCTCCGACGAGGTGCTCACGGACGGCGCGGTCCTGGTCGTGCCGGCGGATCGCGACGGCAGGGCCGAGGGGCTCGAGCGGGTCACGGAGCTGGGCGTGGGGGCCACCACGTTCCCCGCCGCGGCGACCGCACGCGACATGGCCCTGCTGCTGGCCTTCCACGGCGGAGCCGAGATGATCGTGGTGACCGGCGACGACCGCGGACTCGAGAACGCGTTCGGCGCCTCCTCCGCACCGTCGTCGACCATGGTCGACACCGCCGTGTCGTCCCGCCTCGTCCACGCCGACGCGTGCGCGACTCTGTACCGCTCGCGAGGTGCCGGGATCGGGCTGGCCCTCGTGGTGCTCGCGGCGCTCATCGCGGTGGCCGCGGTGGTGGTCGCCCGCGACTCCGCCCAGGACCTGCTCATCTGGGCCATCGACGCATGGAACACCTTCGCCCTCTGGGTCCAGGGGCTCGTCCGTTGATCTCTCTGCGTCGCCACGTTCTCACGCTGGTCGCCGTGTTCCTGGCCCTGGGGCTGGGGGTGGTCCTGGGGTCGACGTCCGTGGCGACGTCGATCCGGGACGCGGTGGTCGACCGCGAGGAGACGACGGCGGCGCAACTCGAGTCGACCCGGGCCGAGTCGGCCGAACGGCGACTCGCCGTCGACCGGCTCGACGACATGGCCGGTGAGCTCGCCCGGCCGGTACTGGACGGCACCCTCGAGGATCGCCCCGTGCTGGTCGTGGTGGCCCCCGGGGCGTCCGACGAGGACGTCAGCGCCGCCGTCGACGTCATCGGTGCGGCCGGCGGCATCGCCGCAGGACGGGTGACACTCACCGACAAGGCCGTCGACCCGGATGCCGACGCCGAGGTCCAGGCACTCGTGGCCAACCTGCCGATCGGAGACGCACCGGCCACCGATGCGGACCTGGGGACCCAACTGGGTACCGCCGTGGGCCGTGCCGGGTTGCTGCGGACCGAGGACGCGGAACCACACCTCGACGACGACGACCGCGAGACGGTCCTCACCACCCTGTCGGACGCGGGACTCGTCGAGTTCGAACCCGGCACCCTGAGACCAGGTCAGCTGGCGCTGGTCGTCACAGGCCCCGGCGAGGCCGAGTCGACCGCGGTCCGGGTGGCCTCGTTCGCGCGGACCCTGGACCGCGAGGGCGCGGGAGCGGTCGTGTCGGCCGAACTCACGGGCGCTCAGGGTTACGACGCGGTCACCGTGCTGCGCTCCTCCGGCGAGGACGGTGTCTCGACCGTCGACTCCGCGGGCTCGGACTCCGGCCGGCTGGCCACGGGGCTCTCGCTGGCGGAGCAGCTCGCGCGGGGGCAGGGACACTACGGGCTGCGCCCGGATGCGACCGCGGCGGTGCCGTCGCTCCCCACCGCGCCCGCTCGGTGATAGCCTGAAGCCCCGTGGGGTGCACCGGAGCCACACCAGCATTCATCCATTCCGGCGTCTGGACACGGGAGTCCCCTTGGCACTGAACCGAGCCGCATCGCGGTCCGCGACCAAGCACATCTTCGTCACCGGTGGCGTGGCGTCGTCGCTGGGTAAGGGGCTCACCGCCTCCAGCCTGGGGCAGCTTCTGACCGCGCGCGGACTCCGCGTGACCATGCAGAAGCTGGACCCGTACATCAACGTGGACCCGGGGACGATGAACCCGTTCCAGCACGGGGAGGTGTTCGTCACCGAGGACGGTGCGGAGGCCGACCTCGACCTGGGGCACTACGAGCGCTTCCTCGACCGCGACCTGAGCGCCAACGCCAACGTCACGACCGGCCAGGTGTACTCGGCCGTCATCGCCAAGGAGCGTCGCGGCGAGTACCTCGGGGACACCGTCCAGGTGATCCCGCACATCACCGACGCGATCAAGGAACGCATCATCGCGATGGGCGCGCCCGATGAGCAGGGCCGCCGCCCCGACGTGGTGATCACCGAGGTCGGTGGCACGGTCGGCGACATCGAGTCCCAGCCCTTCCTGGAGGCCTGCCGGCAGGTCCGCCACGAGGTCGGACGCGAGAACATCTTCTTCCTCCACGTCTCACTGGTGCCGTACCTCGCACCGTCGGGTGAGCTCAAGACCAAGCCCACCCAGCACTCCGTGGCGGCGCTGCGGTCCATCGGTATCGTCCCGGACGGCCTCGTCCTGCGGTGCGACCGCGAGGTGCCGGACGGGCTCAAGTCCAAGATCGCGCTCATGTGCGACGTGGACCTCGAGGGCGTGGTCTCCACCCCCGACGCCCCGAGCATCTACGACATCCCGAAGGTGCTCTTCGGTGAGCATCTCGACACCCACGTCATCCGCAAGCTCAACCTGCCCTTCCGGGACGTCGACTGGACCGTGTGGGGTGAACTCCTCAAGCGAGTCCACGAACCGCGCGAGGAGGTCGAGATCGCCCTGGTGGGCAAGTACATCGACCTGCCCGACGCCTATCTGTCGGTGACCGAGGCCCTGCGCGCCGGCGGGTTCGCCCACCGGGCGAGGGTCAACATCCGGTGGGTGGAGTCCGACGCCTGTGCCACCGAGGCCGGCGCGCGGGAGGCCCTCCGGGGCGTCGACGGCATGCTGATCCCCGGCGGTTTCGGTATCCGTGGGATCGAGGGCAAGCTGGGCGCCATCTCGTGGTCGCGGAAGAACCGCATCCCATTGCTCGGACTGTGTCTGGGCCTGCAGTGTTCGGTCATCGAGGCGGCCCGGTCGGTCGGGCTCGACGGGGCCTCGTCCAGTGAGTTCGAGCCGGACACCGAGCATCCGGTGATCTCCACGATGGCGGACCAGGTCGACGCCGTGGCCGGCAACGCCGATCTCGGCGGGACGATGCGCCTGGGCGCGTACCCGGCCGTGCTCACCAAGGGGTCCCTGGTGGCGGAGGCGTACGGCGCCACGGAGATCTCCGAACGGCACCGACACCGGTTCGAGGTCAACAACGCCTACCGCGACAAGGTCGCCGAGTCCGGTCTGCGGTTCTCCGGCACCTCGCCCGACGGCCACCTGGTGGAGTTCGTCGAGTACCCGCCGGAGCAGCACCCCTTCTTCGTGGCCACCCAGGCCCACCCCGAGTACAAGTCGCGGCCGACACGCCCCCACCCGCTGTTCGCCGCGTTCATCAAGGCGGCCCTGGACTACGAGAACGAGATGCGACTTCCGGTCGAGCCGTGGCGGGCCGACCAGTCGGGTGGGTCCGCTCACGCGACCGTCGCCGCTCCGGACGCCAAGACGTCCAGCGTGCGTGCCGATGACGTCGATGCCGAGCTGACCTCCGACGTCCGCTCGGACGGGAGCTGATCGAGGTGACCGACTCCGGTGCCCCCGGGTCGCACGAGTACCGCACCATCGCCAGTCGGGAGGTCTTCGACGGCCGGATCGTCCGGCTGCGTGTGGACACCCTCACGATGCCGGGCGGGGGCACCGCCGACCGCGAGATCTGCGGTCACGACGACGCTGTCGCGGTCATCGCCCTCGATGACTCCGATCAGGTGACGCTGGTCCGTCAGTACCGCCACGCGGTGGGGGAGCGGCTCTGGGAACTGCCGGCCGGACTGTGCGACGTCGACGGCGAACAGCCGGTCCAGACCGCGCAGCGCGAACTGGTCGAGGAGACCGGGCTGGAGGCGAGATCCTGGGAACCGGTGATCTCGATCGTTCCGTCGCCGGGATTCTGCACCGAACGCGTCCACGTGTTCCTGGCCAGGGGCCTGCGCGAGGTGACCCGGCCGGAGGCCATGCACGAGGAGGCGGACATGGAGGTGGCCCGGATGCCGTTCTCCGAGGCCGTGGACGCCGTCCTGGACGGGCGGATCGTCAACGGCATCGCCGTGGCCGGCATCCTCGCCGCGCGCGCGTCGATCGCCGGGCGCTGACGGGGCGTCCTGGCGATGACGCCGGCCGTGCCGCGATGACCCGGT
>NZ_JAALEC010000268.1:0-3693 GCF_014145205.1 Dietzia sp. DQ11-44 | reverse complement strand
GTTCCAGCTCATCACGTGGATGTCCGGTTCGGTGACCGGTCCGACGAGGGACGAGGGCTCGGGCCGCGCGGCCGGGGCGGGGCCGGGGTCGTGCGGTGCCATCGTGCGGTCCTCGAATCCGGATCGGGTGGTGGATCCCCAGTCTATTGGGGAGGATGGCGGTCGTGCCGATGCCCTCGCCCCTGCCCGTGAGGGACGGGGTCGGACCGACGCGGCTCCGCGTGCCGACGGCCGGGCCGTGGGCGTCGATCGCCGAGTACGTGGTCGAGCGGTTCGATCACCTCGACCCTGCCGATCTGCACCGCCGCTTCGCCGACGGCGATGTCGTGGGCGCCGACGCCCGCCCGGTCGGCCCCACGGCGGCCCTCGGTTCACACGAGTTCATCTGGTATCACCGCGAGGTGCCGGCGGAGGACCCGCTCCCCGTCCGCGAGGAGATCGTGCACGTCAGCGACGATCTGGTCGTGATCGACAAGCCCCACTTCCTCCCCACCACCCCGACGGGCGGGTTCCTGCGCGAGTCGGCACTCGTCCGTCTCCGCGTCCGTCTCGACAATCCCGACCTCACCCCGGTCCACCGTCTGGACCGCGCCACCGCCGGGCTGGTGATGTTCTCGGCACGCCCGTCCACACGGGGCGCCTACCAGACCCTGTTCGAACGACGAGAGGTCGCCAAGGTCTACGAGGCTGTCTCGACGCGGCCGCCGGGCTGGGATCCGAGCACGCCGGAGATCTCCGGACGCCCGGTCCCCCTCGTCCACCGCGACCACCTCGAGAGGCTGCGAGGCCACCGACGGGTCGCCGTCCGCCCCGACCTCCCGCCGAACACCGAGACCCTCGTCGACGTCCTCGGTGCCGGCAGGAGCGCGGCCGGGCGCCCGGTGCTGCACACGATCCTGCGCCCCCGGACCGGCCGGTTGCACCAGCTGCGGGTACACCTGGCGGCACTGGGGATCGCGATCCTGGGTGATCGCCGGTACCCCGACCTGCTACCGGAGATCCCGGATGATCACTCCCTGCCTCTCCAACTGCTCGCGAGGGAGTTGGCGTTCACCGACCCGCTCTCGGGTGAGCCCCGGCGCTTCATCACACGCCTGAGGTTGTCCGAGGCCCCGGTGTACGGCGACGCCAGAAGCTCAGGTGGGTGACCCCACTGGGCGAGGTGGTGGACTCGATGTGGAATCGCTCCTCGAGCCCCTCCACCCCGTCCCACAGCCGTTCCCCCCGGCCCAGGATGACGGGCACCACGACGATGTGCATCTGGTCGATCAGGTCCGCCCGGAGGAACTGGCGGATCGTGCTCGCTCCCCCGCCGATGCGGACGTCCAGGCCACCTGCCAGCTCGCGCGCGGCGTCGAGCGCCGCGGCGGGGTCGGCGTCCATGAAGTGGAACGTGGTGCCCCCGTCCAGCTCCAGCGTCGGCCTGGGGTGATGGGTCAGGACGATCACCGGGGTGTGGAAGGGCGGGGTGTCCCCCCACCAGCCACGCCACGTCTCGTCCGCCCAGGGGCCCCGGGTGGGGGAGAACTTGTTGCGGCCCATGATCTCCGCGCCGATACCCGTGTTCCACCGGCTCGCGAACGCCTCGTCGACCCCCACCGAGGCCTCACGGTCCCCGTGGAATCCCATGTCCTGGAAGGTCCGTGTCGGTAGCGCCCACTCCAACAACCGGTGCCCGGCGTGACCGAAGGGCGCCTCGAGGCACTGCCCCTCCCCCGTACCGAACCCGTCCAGCGAGACGGAGAAGTTGTGGACCCGGACCAGTTGCCTCCGCACTCCCGCTTCCCCTTGCGCGTCGGCGAGCTCGGCGACATGGGCCGCTAGGTTGGCCAGGGTCTGCTCGCCACCCTCGACGGCGTGGTACTCCTGCGCCGCGCGATCGCGGAGCTCCCTCGTCGGGAACACCGTGCGGAACTCGACACGGGTCCCCCCGCCGTCGGGTTGGAAGTCCAGGACGGACTCGAACGCCTCCGGATCCTCCGCGGACTCGCCGTGCAGTAGCGCGATCCGCTCCGGGGGGACGATCTCGCGCCAGGTGATCCACTCCTGGTAGTCGGTTCCGTCCGGGCCGTGCATGACGAAGTCCCACACGCCGCCCTCGCGGAACTCGAAGGACCGGGTGGTGGTGGTGAACCCCTCCGGTCCCCACCACCGCGCCAGGTGCTTCACCTCGGTGAACGCGCGGAACACCAGCTCTCGCGGCGCGTCGATGTACCTGGTGATGGCGATCTCGCGGTCCGCGGTCTCCGGCCCTGTCGGGTCACCCCGCCTGCTGTCCCCCATGGTCTACTCCTCCTCCTCGGCCCGCGCCATCTCGCGGACGTAGTCGTCCAACCTGTCGAAGCTCTCGTTCCAGAACCGCTCGAACCCGCCGACCCACTCGTGGACGGACCGGAGCCCGCCGGGGTCGAGGTGGTAGATGCGCTGCTTGCCCTCACGTCGGTCGCGCACCAGGCCGACCTCGCGGAGCACCCGCAGGTGCTTGGAGGCACCGGGCTGGGTGATCCCCAGTTCGAGCGCGACCTCGGTCGCCGGCCGCTCGCCATCCCGCAGCAGGACCAGGATCTCCCTGCGTTGGGGTTCGGCGATCGCGTTGAACACGTCCGAGGTCGTCGCTGCCCGTGCCATGGGCGCAATCATATTCCTATATAGGAAACTGTCAATGGGGAGCCTGTTCCCCCGCCTGCGCCGGCTCAGCAGGTGGGTGTGGGCGCCGCCCGGTTCCGGCGATCGAGGGTCCAGCTCACGAGTTGCGGGGTCAGCGGGGAGTCCGCGGCGACCAGCCCGTTGTGATCGCGGCCGGGGTAGGTCCGGTAGTCGAGCGGCTCGCCGTCCGCGCACCGGGCGTCCACCCAGTCCTGCTGCATCGCCGGCTTGACCAACGGGTCGGCCAGCCCCTGGGCGATCAGCACCGGCGCGGGCCACGGCCCGGTCGGCGAGTCCTTCAACGTCGCCCCCAGGTCGCCGTCGAGGACCGCGTCGGGGAACACCTGCTCAGGGATCTGGGTGCCCCGCACGAGGGCGGCGATCGCGTCCTTCTCGTTGAAGCACAGGTCGCCGATCCTCTCCACGCCGTGCGCGGTGCCCGGGTTGAGGTGCCCGGCCAGATCCAGCTCCGGGTAGACCTCGTTCCACGACTGCGCGATGTAGGCGGAGACCGTCTTGCCCCCCACCTCGTTTTTGCTCAGCTCGGCGAGCGTGTAGAGGTCCGTGGCGGGAGCCATCCCGGCGATGCCCAGCAGGGTCAGCTCGGGAGCGTAGTCCTGGGCGATCTGACCGGTCCACAGCGCACCGTGCCCGCCCTGCGAGTGCCCCCAGACAACGGTGTCGCTGCTCAGGGTCACCCCGTCGAGCTGCTGTGCCGCACGGGAGGCGTCGAGGACGTTGCGCGCCTCCACCTGTCCCACCAGGTACGGGTGCATCCCCGGGGTGCCCAGACCCACGTAGTCCGAGATCACCCCCGCCCACCCGTGCTCGGTCACCATCTCCGTGAGCGCGGCGCCCGCACCGTCGCAGAACGGGGTGGGGCTGAGGGACGGCGCGCAGCGCGGGACGATCCCGGTGGTCCCGTGCGCCACACTGAGCAGCGGGAGCGCGTCCGTGCCCCGGTCGGCCGGCGCGATGACCGTGCCGCTGACGGCCACCACGGTGTCGTCCGGCGCTGTGCTGGTGTAGAGGATGCGCCAGGCGTCG
>NZ_JAALEC010000027.1:0-402 GCF_014145205.1 Dietzia sp. DQ11-44 | reverse complement strand
CCGACCGAGTACTCCACCCGTCGACCGCGGATGCCGTTCTGTTCGGTGATCCAATCCAGAAGGTCATGGGAGGCGCCTGCACCGTCGGATCGAATCAGCAGGTCACGGCGGTGAGCGGCGGGGATCTGCGCGATCGCCTGGCCCAGGACGTCGATGTGGTCAGCCGCGGTGTTGGACCCGGCATTGCCCGGGCGCAGGCTCGCGGCGAGGAACTCCCCTGTGTTGTCGCACCACACACCGATCGGGTGGTACCCGAACGTGCGCTTGTACGTCGGTGCGGCGTTCTCTTTTTCGCTGTGGGTGACCACGATCGTGGCGTCCACATCGAGCACGACCGTCGATCCCAGATCCCGCCCCGCACACGCCGATGCGGGCACCCCGCCGGGCAGGCGGGACCACACG
>NZ_JAALEC010000267.1:0-7156 GCF_014145205.1 Dietzia sp. DQ11-44 | reverse complement strand
CGGCGCGCGCAACACCGCGCGCAGTCCGCGCCGCACGGCCGCCACCTCGGCCGCCGTGCTGGTGGGCGTGACCCTCACCTCGACCATGGTCACCGGGATCGCCCTGCTGGGGCCCGCCATCGAGTCGCGACTGGTCGACCGCGTCCCGCTGGACGTGGCCGTCACCGCACCCGACGGGATGTTGCCCGGCGGGCTGCCCGAGCAGCTGGCGGGACTGGACGGGGTGGCGGACTCCCTCGTCGTCGTCGACATGTACGCCCGCGACGACGACGGACGGCGCACGGTCCTGCGCGTGGCCGATCCGTCACGGGTGGCACAGGTGATGCGCCGCGAGGTCACCCTTCCCGGCCCGGGCGAGATCGTGCTGCCCGAGTCCTCCCCCGTCGCCGCGGACGCCCGTGACGGCGACACCGTCCGGTTCCGCTTCTTCACCGACGACGACGGACGGGACCTCGTCGTGCGCCGCTCGTCCGACCAGTGGGCCCTCGCCGCCCCGGGGAGTGTCCCCGACTGGCCCGTGGCGCACCTGCCGGACGGATCCCCCTGGCCGGAGGGTCAGGAGATTCCTCAGCAGTTCGTCCCGCGCACCGAGCAGTGGCTGCGGATGGACGACGACCTCGAGGGCGGGTCCCTCGAGGCGGCGCTCGACGGGGTGAGGTCGGCGGTGGCGGACGCCGACCCGTCGCTGGCGGTCACCGAGACGTTCGCCTCCCGCGACCAGATCGCGGGCTCCGTCCGGACCGTGCTCACGTCCAGTTCGCTCCTGCTGGCGGTGGCGGTGGCGCTCGCACTGGTGGGAGTGGTCAACACGCTCACGCTCGCGGTCCGGGAGCGGACGCGCGAGATCGGGTTGCTCCGCGGCGTGGGCGTCACCCGGACCGGCGTGTGGCTGATGCTCGTCGCGGAGACCGCACTGGTGGCGGCGAGCGCCTCGGCACTCGGGGTGGTCCTGGGTGCGGCGTTCGGCAGGCTCGGCGCGGTCGCCATGGTGGGCCCCGGGATCGCCGGTAACATCGCGCCACCGGTGACCGATCTGATCACGGTGGGAGTCGGTGGGCTCGGGGCCGCCGTCCTCGCCGCCGCCGTGGCCTCACTCGGCGCGGTCCGCACGCGGGCGGCCGGCATCTGACCCCCGGCATGACGTGTTCCACAGCGTCGACCGGTAGCCATCCTTTGACGGAACTGAGACACTATCGTTATGCAAATTCGGGTGCTCCTGTCCGCCGGCGCGATCGCGCTGGTGGCGGCGTCGTGCGCACAGCCGGATCCGCAGGTCCTGTCGGAAGCCCCGGGGTCCGCCTCTGCCACCGAACTGACCTCCGCGGCCGAACCGACCGAGCGCGAGACCCAACCGGGTCGCTTCATCGCGCGGTGCGCGACCGAGGCCGACGGCGGCACCCCCGGGATGACCGTCTTCACGGACGGTAGCCAGAGCGTCACCGACCACTGCCTCAGCCGCTATTACATCGGGGTGCAGCCCGCCCCGGGTGCGCTGTACGTCGCCGACGACGAGACGGGGACCTACGCTCCTCCCCGCCAGCCCGCGGCGGGCACCCCGACCACCCAGTGGACTCCGGCCCAACCGCGGACGGACGTCGGTGTGCAGGATCCGTGGTTCGACGCCGACGAGCCCGACGGGGACCCGGACGAGCCGACGGAGAACGGTCCGGGCGACGGCACCACCGAGGAGACGACACCGGGCACGCCGGTGACCCCACCGGAGGGCACGACGCCGCCGACCACCTCACCGACCAGCCCGCCCACCTCTCCCGGAGGCACGGAGCCCTCCACCCCGGGCGAGGTCGAGACCACCACGACCGGGGGACAGGTCAGCCAACCCACCACCGGATCCACGGAACCGGCGCCGACAGAGGTGCCGACCGCGCCCGGAACCGTCGAGTCCGAACCCCCGGCAGCCCAGAACTCGGTCCTGCCGCCGTTCGGGTGGAGGGGTTCGTTCGGGTCGGAGCAGCTCCCGGCGCTGCCCTGGCCCGCACCGACCAGCTAGGTCAGGCCTCGTCCATCCGACGACGCAGGTCCTCGCGCTTGGCCCGCCGGTCGGCGTCGACCGCCGAGATGTCGGAGTTGATCTCCGCGCGCAGGCGGGTGAACAGGATCATGGACAACGGTAGCGCGACCACCACCGAGAGTATCGCCGCGACGAGCACCGGGACGTCCACCCCGGCGAGGCGGCCGATCCCTATGATGACCAGGGTCAACGCCACGACCATCAGCAGTCTCAACACGGTGTAGAACATCATGTTGCGGGCCAGCCGTGCGCCGGGCCTGGTTCCGGTGGTCACCTGTGCCGGGATTGCCGACTCGTCTCGCTCGCTCATGAACACCAGGATACGTATCGTGGTGCGAAGGAGGTTCGAGTGATCTGGCTGTTCGCACTCATCGGTGTGGTGACCGTGGCAATCCTGCTGTGGCGGGCCTTCGGGCCCGGTTCACGGCCGGCCCCGCCGCGCGTGATCGCACCGGACGACGACCCTGATTTCCTACGGGATCTCGACGGGCGTAAACCCCTGGACCCCTAGCGGGCCAGGAGATCGACGATCGAGTCGACCGCGTGGCTGATCTGCGCCCCGGTCCGGTCGAAGACCTCGGGCTCGCGGCCGATCGGGTCCTCGATGTCCCACGCCGGGTCGTCGGTGTCCACGCCGAGTCGGGCCCGCGCCAGCCCCGCGAGGGTCAGCGCCCGGTCGGCGTCGGCGAGGTGGGCCGCCTCCAGCAGCGTGTAGGTCTTCTTCCACAGCAGCGGGGCCATCTCCTGCACGGCGTCACGGTGGGCCCGTGTCGCGGTGAGGACCAGATCGTGACCCTGCAGGAGTCGCGGCGTGAGCAGACGGGAGGCGAACCCCTCGGCGTCGCCGCCGTGGGCCCCGAGTACCCGGCGGGTCTCGGGGTGGATCGCCACACCGTTGACCGCCCTCGTCCCCGCGGAATCCGCGACCACGTCGAGACCCGCGTGCGCGGCTCGCACGGAGAGCAGCCGCTCGGCCAGCGGTGACCGACACATGTTGCCGGTACAGACCGTCATCACCGAGATCGCCATGGCGCAGATCCTAGTGGGAGGCCCCCACGACGACGGCCCGGCAGGTCACCGCCCGGAACTCCCGGGCGGGCGTCACTCGCCGCGCCACTGCGGGGCGCGCTTGTCCAGGAACGCGGTCATGCCCTCCTGCGCGTCGCACGTGACCGCGTTGGTGGCCATGGTCTCGGCCATCTCGCGGTACGCCTCGCCCTGCGGGAGGTCGATCTGCCGGTAGAAGGCCTGCTTGCCGATCTGCAGGGTCAACGGGCTGGCGTCGGCGATCCGGGTGGCCAGCTCGTCGACACGGGCCCGGAGCCGGTCGGCGGGGACCGCCTCGTTGACCAGGCCCCACTCGACCGCGGTGGCGGCGTCGATCGTCTCACCGGTCAGGAGCATCTGGAGTGCGCGCTTGCGGCCGATGTTCCGCGAGACCGCCACCATGGGGGTCGAGCAGAACAGGCCGATCCTCACGCCCGGGGTGCCGAACCTCGCGGTGTCGACGGCCACGGCGAGGTCGCAGGTCGCCACGAGCTGACACCCGGCGGCGATGGCGTGGCCCTGCACCTCCGCGATCACGGGCTGGCGGATGGCCTGGATCGACTCCATGAGCTCGACGCAGGTGTCGAAGACCTCACGCTCCTCGTCGAGGGTGCGGTCGATCATCTCACCGATCTCGTGCCCGGCGGACAGCGCCGGGCCCGACCCCGTCACCACCACCACGCCGCACGACGGGTCGTCACCGAGGTCGCGGATGGCGGCGGTGGCCTCGCGCATCATCCGCAACGACAGGGGGTTGCGGCGCTCGGGCCGGTCGAGGGTCACGCGCGCGATCGGACCGCTGCGCTCGACGAGGACGTACGGGGTGCTCACTGGGGCCTCCGGGAGGGACGGGAGTGCGTGTCCCCCGGTTCTACCCCGCCGGACGGGTCCGTGGCGCGGGAGTGGGGACCGACGCCCCCGATGGAGGTCGGGACCGCGGCGCCCCGGGGCCACCTCGCCGGGACTACCGGGCCGGGGGTTATCGAGCCGGGACCGGGTGCTCGCCTCCACACCACTTCTCGGCGGGCACGGCCGCCTTGACCTGGTCGACGTGCTGACCACAGCCGTCCCAGGTGGTCTTGCCGCAGACGGAACAGGCGACGGGATAACACATGGCGTCCTCCTTCATGGGGTTCTCGACCCGACAGGGCGTCGTTCGATACCCCCTAGGGTATGTCAGTCCGCGTTCGGGCGCCACTCCTCGTCCACCCGCGCGGTGGCCTCGCGCAGACGCTCCACGTGAGCCTCGCAGTCCTCCCATCGCGGCAGGCGCCCCGCGGCCGCGACGTCGAGCAGACTCGGGGCGTCGCGGTCCTTCTGGCTCATCACGTGCGTGACCGGGGTGCCGTCGAGCGCGACGGAGGGCCAGTCGATCGCGATGTGGGAGTCGAACGCGTCCACCGCGTGCTCGGCACCCGGTCGCCACCCCTCCGAGCACAGGTACATGACCGTGGACTGCGGCTCCAGCGAGAGGAATCCGTGCGCCACGCCCTCGGGGACGTAGATCGACCGCTGGTCGCTCGAATCGAGGACCACCCCGGACCACTCACCGAACGTGGGCGACCCCACCCGCACGTCCACCACGACGTCGAACACCGTCCCGGACGGGCACATCACGTACTTGGCCTGCCCGGGCGGCACGTCGGCGTAGTGCAGGCCGCGCAGGACCCCCTCCCCCGAGACCGACACGTTGACCTGTGCGAGGTCGAAACGGTGCCCGGTCAGGCGGCGGAAGGTCGGGTCGGTGAACGCCTCGTGGAAGACCCCGCGGTCGTCCGAGATCCGGCGGGGGGTGATCTCCCACGCCCCCGTCACACTCAGCTCGCGTAGCTGCACCGGCGGTCCCGCCTTCCTGGTCAACTGACTTCGATCCCGCCCACCCTAGCGGGACACGCCGCGGCCGCCCGAGTGCGTCAACCCCTCATGGCGCCGACGATCTGGCCTGCCGTCCACTCCCCGATCAGCAGGCAGTCCATCGCCGAGTCGTGCAGGGCCGCGTCCTCGCGCCACCCGGTCACGACGAACTGGAAGACATAGGTCGCCTCGTCGTCGCTCCATCCCACGATCAGGCTCGAGGTGGCCATCTCGCCGGGCTCGGCCGTGTAGGTGCCGCGGAGGTAGCGGTAGATGCTGCGTACGGCGCCGGCGTCCTCGTCCCCCTCGCCCGCGACCTCCTCCAGCACCGTCCAGTCGGACAGGACCTCCGCGGTGGCGACGATCATGGTCACCGCGTCGTCGGTGGACATCGCGGGCGCCACGCGGGCGCAGGTGGCCACGGCGTTGGGCGAGAAGCCGTCGCGGTGGGCCCCCGGGTCCACGTAGATCACCGCCGACGGCTCCGGCGACTCGATCCGCTGCCACGGCGGGTTGTCCACCCACGTCAGCGGTTGCGCGGCCACCGCCATCGGGGGGCTCGCCTCGAGCGAGCGGCCGGTCGAGGCGCAGAACTCCTGGATGGAGGACATGTCAGCCCTGCAGTCCCGCGCCGACGATGTGCGCCCCGCCGTCCACGACGAGCGTCTGCCCGGTGATCCAGTGGGCGTCGTCGGAGAGCAGGAACGACACCGGGCCGGCGATGTCGTCCGGCACCCCCAACCGGCCCGCCGGCAGTGCCGCGGACATCTGCTCCTCGCGGCCGGAGTAGAGGGCCTCGGCGAATCGTGTCTTGACCACCCCCGGCGCCACCGCGTTGACGCGGACGGCGGGGCCGACCTCCACCGCGAGTTCCTGCGTCAGGCGCATGACCAGTGCCTTGGTGGCGCCGTACCACCCGATGCCCGGCGAGGGTGCCAGTCCCGCGATCGAGGCCACGTTGACCACCGCCCCGCCGCGCTCACCGAGACCCGAGTGATAGACCTTCTGCGTCCACGCCAGGGTGCCCAGTGCGTTGACCTCGGTGATCTTGCGGGCGGCCGCCAGGTCCACGTCGACCGTCCGACCGAAGACGGGATTGATGCCGGTGTTGTTGACCAGCAGGTCCACCGGCCCGAACGCCTCCTCGGCCCGGGCCACCACCTCGCGCTGGTGATCCTCGTCGTCGGACTTCCCCGCCACCGCGAGCACCCGGTCCGGCGCACCCAGTTCGGCGACCGCCTCGTCGAGGCCCTCCTGCCCGCGGGCGGTGATCACCACGGACGCACCCTCGGACAGCAGTCGCCGCGCGATCCCCAGACCGATCCCACGGCTGGCGCCGGTGACGAGAGCGGTCCTGCCCGCGAAGCGGTCGGGCACGACGGGGCCGGTGCGGGGGGTGGGAAGGGGGGAAGGGCTCACGTGTCGTCTCCTGGTGCGGTTCGGGGCTCTCGGGTGTGCACTGCCAGCCTAGAGGCCGTGTCCCCGTCATACGTTCACGGGATTTTCTCAGCCCGCCCCCAGGGAATACCGGCCGACGGGCGGGACGGGAGTTACAGTCGTCGTCAGGACTCAACCGGCCGTCACGCACGGCGCAACTACCCCAGGGCGTGCCCATGTCACCACTTGATCCACGCGGTGCGGCGGACACCCCCGTGTGCTCGATCCTCGACATCCCGGGGCCCCGCTGGTTCCACCCGGGCGACCCGATCTGGCGTGTCCACGGCGACGCGGCCACCCCGATCGGCGTGACCACCGGACTGCTCATGCTGGCCGCCAACCCCGCCTTCGCGGCCGCGCTCACCGCCGCTGACGCGGTCGAGAACCCCTGGTCCGCGGACGGCTACCTGCACGACCTCATCGAGATCACCACGTTCGGCACGGTCGACGACGCCATGGTGACGATCCAGAACTCACACCGCGACCGCTCCACCTTCTCCGGCACCACCGAGCACGGCCAGTACTACTACGGTTCGGATCCGGAGCTCATGGAGTGGGCGCACGCCGCCATCACGTGGGCACTGCTCGCCGCGTACCAGCGCTTCGCGGCGCGGCCGCTCACCCCGGCCGAGTCCGACCGATACGTCAGCCAGACGGCCGGCATCGGGCACCTGCACGGCTGCCGCGTCTCGCCCACGACCGTCCGCGAACTCGAGCAGCTGCTCCGTTCCTCCCGGGACCGCGCCCGTGCGACCTCCGCTGGTCAGCGGGCCGCGACCCGGCTCCGCG
>NZ_JAALEC010000266.1:0-1651 GCF_014145205.1 Dietzia sp. DQ11-44 | reverse complement strand
CGCCGCCAGGATCGCCAGGGCGGGCACGCCGGGAGCGGGCGAGATGCACACCGCGGTGCGGGCTCCGGTCAGTCGGGCGACCAGCCGGATCACCTCGGCGGTCAGCGCGTCCGGAGAGGCGGCACCCAGTTCGGCCGCGTCCGCACGGGCGGGGGCGTAGAGCGAGTCGTCGACCAGATCGGAGCTGCGGCGCGCGAGGTCGGCGAGCCGGGAACGGTCGGAGGCGGGGACGTCAGTCGAATCGGACACCCGAGCAGCGTATCGCCGCGCACGCGGACGACGTGTCCAACGCGCGGTGATCGGATCGGTATGAGACTCTCAGGGGGATCTCAGTACGGGTATACCGTGAGGACAGCCCGATGAGAGAGGGTGGGCACACGTCGTTCCACGAGGGGGCGACGGAACACCGCGCGGACGACTTGCGAGGAGCCCGCGCCGGAAGGCGGCGGCAGCGCATGTACTCGCAGACGGTGCACGAGACGGCGATCGCTCCCGGCGGTGACCACGACGAGGCGGTCGGTACCGCCCGCTTCGACGCGAGTGGTGACGCCGCCGACATGCCCTCCTGGTCCCAGCTCGTCGCCCAGCACGGGGACAGGGTCTACCGGCTCGCATTCCGGCTCTGCGGCAACGCCCACGACGCGGAGGACATCACCCAGGAGGCGTTCATCCGGGTGTTCAGGTCCCTGGACAAGTACAAGCCGGGCACCTTCGAGGGATGGATGCACCGGATCGTCACCAACCTCTTCCTCGACATGGCGCGGCGTCGGTCTCGCATCCGCTTCGAGGCGCTCCCGGAGGACGCCGAGCGGGTCCCGGGTCGTGAGCGCAGTCCGGAGCAGGTCCTGTCGGAGGAGACCTTCGACCCGGTCCTGCAGACCGCCCTGGCCAATCTCTCCCCGGAGTTCCGCGCGGCGGTGGTGCTGTGCGACATCGAGGACCTCAGCTACGAGGAGGTCGGCCGGATCCTCGGGGTCAAGATGGGGACGGTCCGCAGCCGCATCCACCGGGGTCGTTCCGCGTTGCGTGCCGAGCTCGAGGCGGCCGGTGTGACCGGGGTCCACCAGAGCGTCGACTGATCCCCCCGGGAGCTCCCGGGAACCACCGGAGTATCCCGTGCGTTGATCATCCCGGGCGGTCAGAGCCCGGCCCCGAGGGCAGACGGACGAGGAGGCGCGAGGGTGGACCGACACCAGTCAGGACGCGGGTCCACTCCCGAGTACCGGTTGTCGCGGGACTCGGTCCGTGAGGTCGCCGGGAGTACGCCACCCCCTCGATCAGAACCGCACTTCCTCTCCACCGACCACCTCTCCACCGAGGCGGCGGCAGCGTACGTGGACGGCTGCCTCCCGCCCGCGGGACAGGTCCGCGCGGACGCCCACCTCGCTCTGTGCCCGCAGTGTCGACGCGAGGTGGCCGAACAACAGGACGCACGTCGCGCTCTCCGGGGATCCGGGCCGATCCACATGCCCGGTGATCTGCGGGAGCGCCTCCGCCTCCTCGGGGAGGAGCCGACCCGGGAACCCACAGGCGCCCCGGTGCCCCCGCCCGGGAGCAGGTGGTCGAGGCTCCTGCGCCGCCTGCGTTCGTCCGGCCGTTAGGCTGGGGCGCGTGGAGGACGAGACTGGTGTGCCCGGACCGGCGGAACGGG
>NZ_JAALEC010000265.1:0-1685 GCF_014145205.1 Dietzia sp. DQ11-44 | reverse complement strand
TGGGAGCCTGCGCCGATCCACAGGCCCGTCGTGGACGAGGCCTCCGCCGAGCGCTTCTCCCGACCGCCCGGGGTGACAGGAGGATTCGACCCCCGGCGTCCACAGGCTCCGGTCGATCACTCCGCTCAGGACCGCCATTCCGGCCCGCACCGGCACTCCGGCGCGGCGGGCGGGCACGACGCCGACCCGGCACTGGCCGCCGCGTTCGGGCCGTCGGGTGACACCGTCGGTGGTATCGAGCGGCATCCGGGTTGGCAGGACCGGGTCGAGGTGCCACAGCCCGCCCCGCCCGACCCGTGGCGGGATCCCCACGCCCCGGTGGGGTTCGGAACCCCCGCCCTGCAGGCGGCGGACGAGCCCGGACCGGAGGATCTGTCGGGTGCGGACGTGCCCCCGCAGCCGAGGCTCTCACTCTCCGAGGCTCTGTTCGAGCGGCGACTGAGCAGGCAGGCGCTGGCAGGGGCGACCGCCGCCGTCGCCGTCATCGCCCTCGTGGGAGGGGGGATCGGCGCGGTCGTGGCCGATTCCGCCCGCGTCCTCACCACGTCGACGGTCCGCATCGCCGACGCGCCGGCGAACGTCATCCGGCCCGACAACCCGGTCGGTGAGGTGGCGCAACGGGTCCAACCGGCGGTGGTCCACATCCAGGTCTCCACGGCCTCGGCCCGGGGTGAGGGCTCCGGCATCGTCATAGACCCGCAGGGTTACATCGTCACCAACAACCACGTCGTCACCATGGACGGCGCCGCCGACAGGGCGGACATCGACGTCGTCTTCCCGGACGGGTCCAGGGCATCGGCCGAGTTGGTCGGCCGCGACCCGGCGACCGACCTGGCGGTGCTGAAGGTCGACGACGTCCAGAACCTCACCGTCGCGACCCTCGGTGATTCCGATCGGGTGCAGGTGGGCGAACAGGTCGTCGCCATCGGGTCGCCCCTCGGCCTGGCCCGGACGGTCACCGAGGGCATCGTGTCGGCCACCCAGCGGCCGATCGCCCTGGGGGAGTCCACCTCCGACGGGGACGTGGTGATCGACGCCATCCAGACCGACGCGGCCATCAATCCCGGCAACTCGGGTGGTCCGCTCATCGACGCCAGCGGGGCGGTGATCGGGATCAACACCTCCATCTTCACCCAATCCGGTGGGTCGATCGGGCTCGGGTTCGCCATCCCCGTCAACGATGTGCGCGACATCGCCACCTCGCTGATGAGCGAGGGCTCCGTACGTCACGCGACCATCGGCGTGAACGCGCGCAAGGCGGAGAACGGCAACGTGGAGGGTGCGGAGCTGGTCAACGTGCGGGAGGGGTCGCCCGCACAGGAGGCCGGGCTCCGGGAGGGCGACGTGGTGACGAGTGTCGGGGAACGCGGTGTCCGGTCCTCCGACGAGCTCATCGTGGCCGTCCGACGGGCGGGCGCGGACGTCGACGTGCCGGTCGAGGTCATCCGCGACGGTGCACGGATCGAGGTGACCGTCCGACCCGTACTCGCCTGACCCGCTCGGGGCCGGCAGGTCGCCGGCGCCGGTGGCCGGTCGTCCGAGGTCGTGGTGCCGGTCGGTGCCGGGACGACGTATCCTCGGAGGCGATGTTCACTAACGTGGGGTGGTCCGAGCTCCTGGTGCTCGGCGTGATCGCGCTCGTGGTCCTGGGGCCCGAGCGCCTACCCGAGGCCGCCCGCTGGCTG
>NZ_JAALEC010000264.1:0-6278 GCF_014145205.1 Dietzia sp. DQ11-44 | reverse complement strand
GTCGAGCGCGGCCACCCGGCCCTGCATGGGCGCCCGCCAGCTGTGGCAGACCGCCAGCGCCAGGGCGTCCGCGGCGTCCGCCGGGCTCGGGGGCTTCTGGAGGCCGAGGATCCGCGTGATCATCAGGGTCATCTGCTTCTTGTCGGCGCGACCGCTGCCCGTGACGGCGGCCTTGACCTCGGAGGGGGTGTGGAACGCGACCGGGATGTCCCGGTACGCCGCGGCCATGGCCACGACCCCGGCCGCCTGCGCCGTGCCCATCGCGGTGGACACTTGGTTCTGGGCGAACACACGCTCGATGGCCACCACGTCGGGCCGGTGAACGGCCATCCACTCGTCGGCCACCTCGTGCACCGCCCGCAGGCGACGCTCGAGCGGTTCGTCCGCACTCGTCCGCACCACGTCCACGTCGAGAGCGGTGACGGCGCGGCCCGGTGCCGTCTCGATCAACGCGAGACCGCACCGGGTCAGCCCGGGGTCCACTCCCATGACGCGCATCGAACCTCCGCCGACCAGTGGTAGAACCTACGTTCGAGACCCTACCAGCGACGCGGCCGTCAGGAGTCCAGGGCCGCCAGGACGTCGTCGGGGATATCCACGTTCGAGTAGACGTTCTGGACGTCGTCGGAGTCCTCGAGCGCGTCGATCAGGCGGAAGATCTTCCCCGCCCCCTCGGCGTCGACGGTGACCTCGACGGAGGCCCGGAAGCCCGACTCGGCCGAGTCGTAGTCGATCCCGGCCTCCTGGAGCGCCGTGCGGACCTGGACGAGGTCGGTGGGTTCGCAGATGACCTCGAAGCGGTCGCCGAGGTCGTTGACCTCCTCGGCCCCCGCCTCGAGCACCGCCATCAGGACGTCGTCCTCCTCGAGCTCGCCCTTGTCCAGGACGATCTCACCCTTCCGGGCGAAGAGGTAGGCCACGGAGCCCGGGTCGGCCAGGTTGCCGCCGTTACGGGTCATGGCCGTGCGGACCTCCATGGCCGCGCGGTTGCGGTTGTCCGTGAGGCACTCGATGAGCATCGCCACGCCGTTCGGGCCGTAGCCCTCGTACATGATCGTCTCCCAGTCGGCGCCGCCGGCCTCCTCGCCGGCGCCGCGCCGCCGCGCGCGCTCGACGTTGTCGCCCGGGACCGAGTTCTTCTTGGCCTTCTGGATGGCGTCGAACAGCGTCGGGTTGCCGTCGGGGTCACCGCCACCCGTGCGGGCCGCCACCTCGATGTTCTTGACGAGTTTGGCGAAGAGCTTGCCGCGCTTGGAGTCGATCGCCGCCTTCTTGTGCTTGGTGGTGGCCCACTTGGAATGGCCTGACATGGGGAGTTCCGCCCTCCGGGGTGTCTGGGGTGAGGCCTGGATGACCTCCGGGTGACTTACGGGTGTCGCTGACGGCCCACTCTACGAGGTCGCCGCCCTGACCATGTCGAGGAAGTACCGATGGACGCGCACGTCGTCGGTGACCTCGGGGTGGAACGAGGTCGCGAGGGCGTTGCCCTGGCGCACCGCGACCACGTGATCCTCGCCGTCCGAGGCGCGGACGCCGGCGAGTACCTCGACGTCCGGTCCCACCGTCTCCACCCACGGTGCCCGGATGAAGACCGTCCGAAACGGGTCGGGGCCGAGGGCGTCGACGACGAGGTCGGCCTCGAACGAGTCGACCTGCCGCCCGAAGGCGTTGCGCCGGACGGTCATGTCGATGGCGGAGAACCACGTGGCGTCCGGGCGGGTGTCGAGCACCACGGAGGCCAGCAGGATCATCCCCGCGCACGAGCCGTACACGGGCATCCCGCCCGAGATCCGCTCGGACACCGGCTGGTACATGTCGTACACGTCCAGTAGGCGGCTCATCGCGGTCGACTCACCGCCGGGCAGCACGAGCCCGTCGACCGTGTCCAGCTCCGATCGGCGGCGCACTGTGACGGCCTCCGCCCCGACGGTCTCCAGGTGGCGCAGGTGTTCGGCGACGTCGCCCTGGAGGGCGAGCACGCCGATCCGGGGGCGATTCGCCGCGCTCACCTGTGGTCCCCGCGGGAACCGGCGTCCCCGCGGGCGGCTGCGGTGCGGTCGGACCCGGTGCCCGACAGGTCCACAGGGAAGGGCTGCGCCCCCTCCCGGAGGCGACGCGACAACCCCTCCTGGGTGACCGCCGCGACGAGGCGCCCCGTCCGGTCGAAGATGCGGCCCTGGGTGAGGGCCCGGCCGCCGAAGGCGGACGGGGACGTCTGGTCGTACAGCAGCCAGTCGTCGGCCCGGAACGGGCGCAGGAACCACATCGCGTGGTCCAGGGAGGCGTCCTGGGTGGGCTCATCAGGGTGGATGACCTTGGCCGAGCTCAGCAGGGTCATGTCCGACATGTAGGCGAGCGTGCACACGTGGAAGTTGGGGTCGTCCGGCAGTTCGTCCACGCACCGGAACCACACCCTCTGCTGTGAGGCGATCTGCGAGGATCCGCGGAGCTTGTCGGGCGGCACCATCCGGATGTCCCACTGCGCCCACTCGTCCACGAAGACACGGTGGGTCTCGTCCAGGTCCTCGTACCGCGGCGCGGGGATCTCCTCGGCGTCGATCACGTCGGGAATCGGGTCCTGATGCTCGATCCCCTCCTGGTCGCGGAGGTGGAAGGAGGCCGACATCGAGAAGATGGGCTCGCCCTCCTGGATCGCGGTGACCCGCCGGGTGGCGAAGCTCCGACCGTCCCGCAGCCGGTCCACCTGGAAGACGGTGGGAGCCGACGGGATCCCCGGCCGGATGAAGTAACCGTGGAGCGAATGGACGTGCTTGTCGTCGTCGACGGTGCTGACCGCGGCGGTCAGGGTCTGACCGGCGACCTGGCCGCCGAAGGTGCGCTGCAGGTGGGTCTCGATCGGGTGACCGCGGTAGAGATCGCGGTCGATGCGCTCGATCGCGAGGATGTCCTCGATCTTGGCCACCGGTGGGTCACCAGCCCCGCTCGGCGAGCCGGTGCGGCTCCGGGATGTCGTCCACGTTGATGCCCACCATGGCCTCGCCCAGGCCACGGGAGATGTTCGCCAGGGTCTCCGGGTCGTCGTGGAAGGTGGTGGCCTTGACGATCGCCTTCGCGCGCTCGGACGGGTTGCCGGACTTGAAGATCCCCGAGCCGACGAACACGCCCTCGGCGCCGAGCTGCATCATCATCGCGGCGTCGGCGGGGGTGGCGATGCCGCCGGCGGTGAACAGCACCACGGGGAGCTTGCCGTTGCGCGCCACCTCCTTGACCAGGTCGTACGGCGCCTGGAGCTCCTTGGCGGCCACGTAGAGCTCGTCCTCGGGCAGGTTCTGCAGGCGGCGGATCTCCTGGCGGATCTTGCGCATGTGCGTGGTGGCGTTGGACACGTCACCCGTACCTGCCTCGCCCTTGGAGCGGATCATCGCCGCGCCCTCGGTGATGCGCCGCAGCGCCTCGCCGAGGTTGGTGGCGCCACAGACGAACGGCACGGTGAACTCGAACTTGTCGATGTGGTTGGCGTAGTCGGCCGGGGTGAGGACCTCGGACTCGTCGACGTAGTCCACGCCGAGCGCCTGGAGGATCCGTGCCTCGACGAAGTGGCCGATACGGGCCTTGGCCATCACGGGGATGGAGACGGCCTCGATGATCCCGTCGATGAGGTCGGGGTCGCTCATCCGGGCGACACCACCCTGCGCGCGGATGTCCGCGGGGACCCGCTCGAGGGCCATGACGGCCACGGCGCCGGCGTCCTCGGCGATCTTCGCCTGCTCGGCGGTCACGACGTCCATGATGACGCCACCCTTGAGCATCTCGGCCATACCTCGCTTGACGCGTGCGGTTCCGGTGGTGTTCTCGGTGGACTGCGGCTCGCTCACGAAATAGGCCTTTCCTGGCGTCGATGACTCGTAGTAGGCGTCCAGTGTAGGTCGCCCTGACCTCGGTTCCCCAACCGCCGCCCCACCGCGCCGGGTCAGCCTCCCGCGTGTGGGTGGTCGACGAGTTCGACGTAGTCGGGCATCGGGGCGCGCCCCGCGAGTCGGAGCGCCCTGACGGTCCCCTTCTCGCGCAGGGTCCTGGTGTCGCGGACCGCGTCGTTGTAGAAACTCCGCGCCATCGCGACCCTGTCGGACACGTCCTCGAGTTCGGCGGCCAGGTCGACCGGCAGCACGGCGACGTCCAGCCCGGCCAGCAGGGTGCCGAGGGTGTTCTCCGCCCTCTCGGCGTCCGGCGCACCGTCGTCCGCGGGCGGGCCGGGCCGGGTCGGGTCCGGGTCGGGCCGGGGGTCGGTCCCGGTGACCGAGTCGGTCGGATGGGCGCGGGCCAGCGCCAGGGCGTGCGACAACCGCTGCGCCGATGCAGGGTCCCGTCCGCCCAGCTCCGCGACGATCGCGGCTGTCACCGTGTGGCGGCGTTCCAGGGCGCCGATCAGTGCGGCTCGGGCGAGATCCGTCCGGATGTGGAGCCTGTCGAGACGATGTGCGGTGAGGTAGGCGGCGAGCAGGGCGGTCACCGCCAGGATGACCAGTGCGACGACGACGAGGAGCACTTCAGCGGACACGAATGGTCTCCCCCGGTCCACGGACGGTCTCGTACACGCGGATCACCCGCTCCGCCACGACCGGCCAGTCGAACTCCCGGACCGCCTCGGAGGCGCGCGCGCAGAGATCGGCTCTGTGTCCGTCGTCGCCGAGCACGCGGACGAGGGCGGCGGCCAGGCCACCGGGGTCCCCCACCGGTGCGAGTTCACCACAGTCCCCGTCTCCCAGGACCCGGCGGAACGCGTCGAGATCGGAGGCCACCACGGCCGTCCCGGCCGCCATCGCCTCCACCAGGACGATGCCGAAACTCTCCCCACCCGTGTTGGGTGCGCAGTAGACGTCCGCGGCCGCGAGCACCGCGGCCTTGCGGGTGTCGTCGACCCGACCGAGGAAGTCCACGTCGAGGCCCGACGGCAACCGGTCCCGCAGTGCCCGCTCGTCGCCGTCCCCCATGATCCGTAACCGGAGGTCGGGCACGGCCTCCAGCACGGCCGGGAGTGCGGAGACCAGAACGTCCATACCCTTGCGCGGTTCGTCGTAACGCCCGAGGAAGGCCACGGTGGGTGAACCGGATCGCTCGGCCGTCGCGTCGACCCCGCGGAACGCGCCGACGTCCACGCCGTTGGGGATCTCCACCGCGCCGGACCCGAGGGCCTCCATCTGCCATCGCCGGGCGAGGGTCGACACCGCGATCCGACCGCGGATCTTCTCCAGGAGCGGTGCGAGGGCGCCGTCCGCGGCACCGAGGATCATCGAGCCGGAGGTGGATGTGTGGAAGGTGGCCGTGATGGGTCCCGAGGACATGGCCAGGGCGAACATCCCGACTCCCGGCGCGTTGGGTTCGTGGATGTGCAACACGTCCAGCGGATCGCTGCGCAACCAGTGACGGGTGGTCCGCCAGGCCGCGGGTCCGAAGCTCAACCGGGCCACGGACCCGTTGTACGGGATCGGGACCCCCGGGCCGGTCAGCGTCATCCCGGAGACCGGTGCGTTCTCGGGGCGGCCGGGGGCGAGCACCCGGACCGAGTGGCCGCGCCGACGCAACTCCTCGGTCAGATCCACCACATGGGCCTGGACGCCGCCCGGCGCATCGAAGGAGTAGGGGCAGATCATGCCGATGCGCACGAGTCGATCAGCCCTCGATCCGCGCGCGACGGTCGGCGGACAGGTCGGCCAGCCACAGGGGTTGGAGCATGTGCCAGTCCGCCGGGTGACGGGCGATCCCTTCGGCGAAGAGGTCGGCCATCGCCTGCACGGCCGCCTCCACTCCGCCGGAGACGTCGATGGGCGGGGTGATCCGCACCCGCATCGTCTCCTCGTCGGAATACCAGAACTGCGCCACGAGGAACGGCGCGCCGGTCTCCACGGCGAGCCTGGCAGCCCCTGCGGGCATCCGGGTGGTCTCACCGAAGAAGGTCACCGGGACGCCGGTCCGACGCAGGTCCCGTTCGCCGGGCAGGCACACGATGCCGCCCCCGCGGAGGAACTCGCGGAGTGCCTCGAGCGGCGGCGTGGCGCCACCGGTGTGCGGATAGATGGTGAATCCCAGGCTCTCCCGGTACTCGAGGAAGCGCTGATAGAGGGATTCCGGCTGCAACCTCTCGGCGACCGTGGCGAAGGTGCCGTACCGCCGCGCCAGCCATGTCCCGCCGAGATCCCAGTTGGCCGAGTGCGGGAGGGCCACGATCACCCCGCGTCCCCGGGCCAGGGCCGCGTCGAGGTGGTCGACGCCCTCGATGGTCCGGTCCATCTCCCTGGCCACGGCCTCGCGGTCCATCG
>NZ_JAALEC010000263.1:0-7598 GCF_014145205.1 Dietzia sp. DQ11-44 | reverse complement strand
TCCCGCCAATAGCGCGCGTAGGAACGGAAGGAGTCTCGGACGAGGTCGTCGGGGACCTCCGCGGGGGCGACCCCGAGGACCCGGGACAGGTTCTTGCGGAGCTGGGAGTCCTCCCCTTGACGTCGGGCGGCGACGTCGGCTCCGGTCCGGAACAGGGCCCGTGCCACCGGTTCGGGGAGCGCGCGCACCAGAGCCCACCCCGCGGCGTACCCGAGGTCCGAGGCCCGCTGGCCCAGCCGGGTCATCGGTCGCCCGCCGTCGGTGACCCGAGCCGGTCGAGCCGCCCGAGGTGGTCGGCCCGTCCGCCCCACACCCTCTGGAGGACCGTGATGAGACTGCCCACCGCGACCACCGTGATCGCGATCTCGAGGGCCCAGGGGACGCCGAGACCCTCCAGGCCGGCACCGAGCAGGATCAGGACGAGGCGGTCGGCGCGTTCCATCAGACCGCCGGGCGTGCGCAGACCCCCGGCGTCCGCGCGGGCCTTGGAGTAGGACACGACCTGGGAGAGCACGAGGCACGCCAGCAGCATGCCGAGCGCGTACTTGTTGTCCGGTTCGGCGTCCACCAGCCACCACAGCAGGGACGCGAGGATCACACCGTCGGCCACCCGGTCCGACACCGCGTCGACCAGCGCGCCGTAGGGGGACCCGCCGTCACCCGCCCGGGCGACCGCCCCGTCGACCAGGTCGAGCAGGGTGCACAGGGCGATCACGATCGCCCCTGCCACCAGGTGGCCGTTGCCGAAGAGCGCGACCGCCGCCGCACAGGTCAGCACCAGCCCGGCCAGGGTGATGCCGTTCGCGGTGACCCCGATCCGGACCAGGAACGTCGCGAAGGGGTGTGCCACCTTGGTGACACCCGACCTTCCGAACTCGCTCAGCATCTGTTCCCCCGCAATCAGGTGTGGTCGGGCCCGGGCACGGTCGACCACGCCTCGGCCAGCAGTTGTCGGGTCTGACGGAGCAACTGGGGCAGCACCTTGGTTCCGCCGGTCACCGTAATGAAGTTGGCGTCGCCGATCCAGCGCGGCACGACGTGTTGGTGCAGATGATCCGACAGCGAACCCCCCGCGGCGCTGCCCAGGTTGAGCCCCACGTTGAACGAATCCGGTCGGGACACGGCCTTGACGACCCGGATCAACTGCTGGGTGTACGACATCAGCTCACGCGCCTCGTCGTCGTCGAGATCCTCCAGGTCGGCCACCTTGCGGTACGGCACCACCATGGCGTGCCCGGGGTTGTACGGGTACAGGTTGAGTACCACGTAGACATGGGCGCCACGGGCGACCATCAGGCCGTCCTCGTCGCTCATCCGGGGGATGTCGAGGAAGGGCTCCCCGGTCATACCCTCGGCGGGCTCGGGCGTCGACTCGGCGATGTACGACATCCGGTACGGGGTCCACAGCAGCTGCAGGCGATCCTCCCCCACCCCGTACTGGCGGTACCCGTCCGTCGGGGTCGGTTCCCGGGGCGTCACACCCGCTCCGCCGTGGGCACGTCGTTGCGCCGCGAGTTGATCCAGTAGACGATCTTGTCCATCGCGGCGTTCCGGGAGACCCCGTTGAGCTGGGTGCCGTCGGGGAACCGGAAGCTCACCGCGCCCGCCTCGACGTCCCGGTCGCCGGCCAGCAGCATGAACGGGACCTTGCCGGTCGTGTGGTTGCGGATCTTCTTCTGCATGCGCTCGTCCGCGAGATCGAGTTCGGCGCGGATCCCGCGGCCGCGGAGTTCGTCGATCACGTCCTCGAGGTGCTTCTCGTGGGCCTCGGCCACCGGGATCCCCACCACCTGCACGGGCGCGAGCCACGCCGGGAACATCCCCGCGTAGTGCTCGAGCAGGACGGCGAAGAACCGTTCGATGGACCCGAAGAGCGCGCGGTGGATCATCACCGGGCGCTTCTTGGTGCCGTCCGCGGCGTTGTAGGTGAGGTCGAACAACTCGGGGAGGTTGAAGTCGAGCTGCACCGTGGACATCTGCCAGGTCCGGCCGATCGCATCGCGCGCCTGGACCGAGATCTTGGGTCCGTAGAAGGCCGCCCCGCCCGGGTCCGGGACCAGCTCGAGACCCGAGTTGGTGGCGACCCGTTCGAGCGTCTCGGTGGCGCGCTCCCAGATCTCGTCACCGCCGACGTACTTCTCGGGGTCCTTGGTCGACAGCTCGAGGTAGAAGTCCTCGAGGCCGTAGTCGCGCAGCAGCGAGATGATGAAGGACAGCACGGAGGCGATCTCGCCCTCCATCTGGTCCTCGGTGCAGTAGATGTGGGCATCGTCCTGGGTGAAACCGCGCGCGCGGGTGAGCCCGTGGATCACGCCCGACTTCTCGTACCGGTAGACCGTGCCGAACTCGAACATCCGCAGCGGCAGTTCGCGGTAGGAGCGGCCGCGGGAGTCGAAGACCAGGTTGTGCATGGGGCAGTTCATGGGCTTGACGTAGTAGTCCTGCCCCGGCTTGGTCTCCCTGCCGTCGGCGTCGTACTCCGCGTCTAGAACCATGGGAGGGAACATCCCCTCCGAGTACCAGCTCAGGTGCTGGGACTTCCGGAAGAGATCGCCCTTGGTCACGTGCGGGGTGTTGACCAGCGAGTACCCGGCGGACAGGTGTCGCTTGAGGGAGTGCTGTTCCATCTCGTTGCGGATGATCCCGCCACGGGGGTGGAAGACCGGAAAGCCGGAGCCGATCTCGTCCGGGAAACTGAACAGGTCGAGCTCCGTGCCCAACCGGCGGTGGTCCCGTTTCTCCGCCTCGGCGAGGCGATCGAGGTAGGCGTCCATCGCCTCCGTGCTCTCCCACGCCGTGCCATAGACGCGCTGAAGACCGGCGTTCTTCTGATCCCCGCGCCAGTACGCAGCGGAGGAGCGGGTGAGGGTGAACGCGGGGATGAACTTGGTGGTGGGTGTGTGGGGGCCCCGGCACAGATCCGACCAGACCACCTCGCCCGTGCGCGGGTTGAGATTGTCGTACGCGGTCAGTGCGCCGGCCCCGACCTCCATGATCTCCGCGTCCTCGAGGGCCTCGGCGCCCCCGGCGTCGCCGGAATCCGCCCGGCCCTTGTCCTCCACCAACTCGAGCTTGTACGGCTCGCCGGCGAGCTCGGCGCGTGCCTCGTCCAGAGAGGCGTACTCGCGCCGGGCGAAACGCTGGCCCGACTTGATGATCTTCTTCATCCGCTTCTCGAGGTCCTTGAGGTCCTCGGGAGTGAACGGCTCGGCCACGTCGAAGTCGTAGTAGAAGCCGTTCTCGATCGGCGGGCCGATCCCCAGCTTGGCCTCGGGGAACTTGTCCTGGACGGCCTGCGCCAACACATGTGCACAGGAGTGCCTGATGACGGACCTGCCGTCCTCGGTGTCCGCGCGGACGAGTTCGACCTCGGTGTCCGCCTCTGGCGCCCACGACAGGTCGCGCAGCGCGCCACCGGGGTCGCGCACCACCACGACGGTCTCGGGGCCGCTCTTCGACTGCAACTCCCGCTCGGCGAGGATCTTGCCCGCTGGCTCTCCCGCCGGAATGACGGTGGTGGTCACGGTGCCCGCACCCGTTGCGTCGACGTCGGCTTCCGGCATGCGGTTCTCGGACACGGGGGTCTCGGACACGGGGGGCGATCTCCTCGGCAGTGGATGACGGGTGACCGTGGGTCACCCGTGACGGCGCACCAGCTCCGGTGACGGACCTGGGCCGGTTCATGCTACCCGGCGCCTCGCGGAATCCCGGACCGCCTCGGGCCGTTGTACCCGCCATGCGCATAGACATCTGGTCCGACGTCGTCTGCCCCTTCTGCTGGATCGGCAAACGCCATCTGGAGTCCGCACTGGAGGCCTTCCGGGCAGACCACCCCGACACGGACGTCGAGGTGGTCTGGCGGGCCTTCGAACTCGACCCCGCAGCGCCGCGGCACGGCGAGAGCGGCGTCGACGAGTCCAGCGCACAGATGCTCTCGCGCAAGTACGGCATGCCGCAGGCGGAGGCGGAGGCCACGCAGGAACAGATGGCGGGACGGTTCCGGGAACTCGGATTGGAGTTCGACTGGCGGTCCGCCACGATCTCCTCGACCTTCGACGCCCACCGGCTGGCGGCACTGGCCGCAGACCACGAGAAGGCGGACGAGATCGACGAGGCGTTGCGCCGCGCCCACTTCACCGACGGCGAGCGCCTCTCGGATCCGGCGGTCCTCAGGCGCATCGGTGTCGAGGCCGGGCTGCCCGCCGACGCGGTCGACCAGATGCTGTCCGGGGACGGGTTCGGCGAGCGCGTCCGTGAAGACGTGGAGGCCGCCCGTGGGATCGGGGTGCAGGGAGTGCCGTTCTTCGTCTTCGACGGCAGGCTCGCCGTGAGCGGTGCACAGCCCGTCGAGGTGTTCGGCCAGGCCCTGGAGCAGGCTGTCGCCGGACGGCAGGACTGACTCGGCGCACCGGCTGGCCCGGATACGAACGCAGCCCCCGTCTCCCGGTCACCGGGGCGGAGGCTGCGTGTGCGGTGTGGTCCTAACTGGGTTCGAACCAGTGACCTCTCCGGTGTGAACGGAGCGCTCTTCCACTGAGCTATAGGACCGCGCGTGGCCCGATCTCTCGATCGGCACCGGAACACTGTAGCAAGCCGGACCCGCGGCCCCAATTCGGGGTCGGCGAGGCGCCGGAGCCGTGTCGGTGCCGTGCCGGTACCGTGCCGACACGCGTCCGGAGAGCCGGTGCGCGCTGGGCCGCAGAACCCCGGATCAGGGCGTCCGTGCAGGTGGAACCCGGTTTCCGGCCCCCGATTTGTGTTCCAAGTTCGGCGTCGGCTAATGTTCATTCTCGCAACGCGGTGAGCAACAGCGAGCCGGGGAGCAGTGCGGATGTGGCGCAGCTGGTAGCGCATCACCTTGCCAAGGTGAGGGTCGCGGGTTCGAATCCCGTCATCCGCTCGGAGGGATCGAGGAGCCAGGAGTCCTCACCGGGCTCGATACCTTTTCGGTGGAGTGGCCGAGTGGTGAGGCAGCGGCCTGCAAAGCCGTCAACACGGGTTCGATTCCCGTCTCCACCTCCACGCCGGAGAGATCCGGTCGGTGAATCCCGCGCGATTAGCTCAGCGGGAGAGCGCTTCCCTGACACGGAAGAGGTCACTGGTTCAATCCCAGTATCGCGCACCACGACACACGCCCCGGCTGACCGCCGGGGCGTCGTGCATTTCGGCGGGATCGCTCCCTGTTCGGTACGTGCCCGTGCTCGCCGCGTGATGAGGATCACTCATCATCGGGGTATGTCCACTGCGCACAGACTGCCCCACACGGCGACGGTCGACTCGATTTCCCTGGAGGACGTCCGGGGGCGGGTCGTCGACCTCCGGCACACCACGGGCATCCTCGTCGACCTGCGCCGCACGGCCACGGACACCTACGAGGTCACTATGGTCCTCGGAGGCGGAGACGACTCGGAACGGCTGGTGATGTCCGGGGTGGGTGGGACCGAGAACCTGCACCTGCATTCCTGATCCCCGTGCCCCGCTAGTCTCACGGGGTGATCGCCAGCGTCGAACCCACCGTCGAACCCGCAGTCGCGGCAGATCTCGGCCCGATTGCCGCGCTGGCAGCCCGGACGTTCCCGCTGGCGTGTCCCCCGGATCTCCCCCGGGACTCGATCGACGCCTTCATCGCCCGGCATCTCTCCACCGGCGCGCTGAGTGTCCATCTGGTCACCCCCGGGCACGAACTCCTCGCGGCCAGGACGCCGGGTGGGCGACTCGCCGCATACGCCCTCCTCGTGGACGGGATCGAGATGGACCCGGCCTGCGCCGATCAGATCCTCCACCGACCCACCGTCGGGATCAGCAAGCTGTACGTCGACCCCGGCCACCACGGTTCGGGCATCGCGGCCCTGGTTCTCGACGACGTCGTCCGGAGGTGTGCCGGGAGGGGCGCGCGAAGTCTGTGGCTCGCCACCAACGTGGCCAACACCAGGGCACGCCGGTTCTACGCCAGGCAGGGGTTCGCCGAACGGGGAACGCGCACGTTCGACGTGGGCGGCGTGTCCAACACCGACGTCGTCTACGAGAGGGAGCTCGGTGGGAGGGCCCCGGGTCAGGACTGAGCGTTCAGCCGCCGACCGTCTCGAAACGCGACAGCGCGAGGAGCCGGGACGTGGCCCGCAGGTACTTCTTCCGGTAGCCGCCGGCGATCATCTCCTCGGTGAAGATCGCGTCGAGCTTCTCCCCCGAGTTACGGACGGGGATCCCGGCGTCGTACAGGCGGTCCGCCAGGACGACCAGACGCAGGGCGATGGCCTGGTCCGGCAACGGAGCGACGTCGCGCAGGCACACCCTGGTCACCCCGTCGACGAGGCGGTTGTACTTGGACGGGTGGAGGGTGGCCAGGTGCCCGCACAGCGCGTCGAAGTCGTCCAGCGTCGCCCCGGGGTCCGCGCCGGCGTCCGCCTCGAGCTCCGCCTCGGACATGGGGTCCGGCGCCGGAGGAAGATTGCGGTGACGGTAGTCGGGGCCGTCGACTCGGATCGACTCGAAGATCCCCGACATCTTGCGGATCTCGCGCATGAAGTCCTTGGCCGCGAACCGCCCCTCGCCGAGCTGCTCGGGAAGGGTGTTGGAGGTGGCGGCCACGCTGACGCCCGCCGTGGTGAGCTCCGCGAGCAGCCGGGACACCAGCATGGTGTCACCCGGGTCGTCCAGCTCGAACTCGTCGATGCACAGCACCGAGTGACCGGACAGCTCCTCGACCGCACGGTTGAACCCGAGGGCACCCACCACGTGGGTCAGTTCGACGAACGTGCCGAACGCCTTGGGCTCGGGACAGGTGTGGTAGATCGAGGTCAACAGGTGGGTCTTGCCCACACCGAACCCGCCGTCGAGATAGATCCCCGCCCCCTCCACCGACTTGGGTCGACGCCCGAACAGTCCCTTCTTGGGGGAACGACGGGTCACGACGCCCTCGGCGAACTCCCGACACGCCTTGACCGCGGCGGCCTGGGAGGGCTCGGCGGGGTCCGGGATGTAGGACTCGAAACTCACGTCATCGAACATCGACGGCGGGACCATCTGTGCCACGAGTTGGTCGGCGGGGACCACCGGGGTGACGTCAACGAGGCGAGAGACCATGCGATGAGCCTATCGTGGGGCGACAGGCGTCAGAACGGAAGGAGCCCCAGGTGCTGTCGACCCGACCCCCCGCGCTCGACGACGACCCGGCTTCGCTCGACGCGATCTGGACCGCCCTCCAGCCGGACCAGCCCACGGGCGCCCCGATGATCCGTGCCGTCATGATCTCCTCCATCGACGGGACCACCACCGTCGACGGCCGGAGCGGGGGCCTGGGAACGCCCACCGACCGCCTGGTCTACGACGCCATGCGGGCCCGCGCCGACCTCGTCCTGGTGGGGTCCGGGACGGCGTTGGCCGAACGCTACGGTCCCGCCGTGGTGAGCCCGGTCTGGACGGACCGGCGCACCGGACCCGCGCCCACCGTCCTCGTCCTCACCAGGTCGCTACCCGATCGGCTGATCGACCTCTGCGCCGGCACCGACGACCGGGTCCGGATCGCCGCGGCACACGAGGTGGGTCGTCAGCGCATCGAGGCCGCGCGGGCGCGGGGCGTGAGAGTGCACGTGCTCGAC
>NZ_JAALEC010000262.1:0-6796 GCF_014145205.1 Dietzia sp. DQ11-44 | reverse complement strand
CCAAACGCAAATCGCCAGGTCAACGGGAGAAATGCGAGACGGCGCCGGTGTGTACCGGCGCCGTCTGCCCCTACTCCCCGGATCAGTGGATCCGGACCCCGGCCAGGTTCTTCTTGCCGCGCCGGAGGACCAGCCAGGCCCCGTGCAGGAGGTCGCTCGTCGCGGGCGCCCACTCGACATCGTCGACGCGCTGGTTGTTGACGTACGCGCCGCCCTCACCGACGGCACGTCGCGCCGCACCCTTGCTCTCGCACAGACCGGACGCGACCAGCAGATCGACGATCGTCCTCGGCTCGTCGGATCCCAGCTCGACCGCGCCGGCGTCCTCGAGCGCGGCACGGAGGGTCCGCTCGTCGAGCTCGGTCAACTCTCCGCGTCCGAACAGTGCCTGGGACGCCGCCTGCACCGATTCCGTGGCCGCCACCCCGTGCACCATCGTGGTCATCTCCTCGGCCAGGCGCTTCTGCGCCGCCCGCAGGTGCGGCTTCTCCCGGGTGAGTGCGTCCAACTCGTCGATCTCCTCCCGGCCCAGGAACGAGAACCACCGCAGGTAGCGGACCACGTCGGCATCTGAGGTGTTGAGGAAGTACTGGTACCAGGTGTAAGCGCTGGTCAGGGCCGGGTCGAGCCAGAGGCTCCCACCGCCCGTCGACTTGCCGAACTTCTTCCCGTCGGACGAGGTGACCAGGGGAACGGTCATCGCGTGCACCGATTCCCCGTCCATCCGGCGGTTCAGATCGACGCCACCGACGATGTTCCCCCACTGATCGGAGCCGCCGATCTGCAGCGTGCACCCCATGGTGCGACGCAGCTGCACGAAATCGTTGGCCTGCAGGAGCATGTAAGAGAACTCGGTGTACGAGATCCCGTCACCGTCCAGACGACGCTTGACCGTGTCACGCCCGAGCATGGTGTTGAGCGAGAAGTGCTTGCCGACGTCGCGGAGGAACTGGATGGCGGTCAGGTGACCGGTCCACTGCATGTTGTTGACCACCCGCGCGCCCACGGGCCCCTCGGTGAGGTCCACGAAGAGCTCGAGCTGACCGGTGATGCGCTCGGCCCACTCGGCCACGGTGTCCGCGGTGTTCATGGTGCGCTCCCCCACCTCGCGGGGGTCGCCGATCATCCCTGTCGCTCCCCCGGCCAGCACGATCGGTCGGTGCCCGGCCAGCTGGAACCGCCGCAGGGTGAGAAGCGGGATCAGGTGACCTGCGTGCAGGCTCGGACCGGTGGGATCGAAGCCGCAGTACAACGACACGGTGCCCTCGTCGAGATGGGCACGGAGCGCGTCGAGGTCGGTCGACTGCGCGATGAGCCCCCGCCACTGTAGGTCTTCGAGGATGTTGGAAGTCACGCGTGCCATTGTTCCCCATCGACGCGGTGGGCTACCACGGGGCGGGGTGCGTCACCCTCGGCGCGCGAGGACTGCGCCGGTAGGCGGAGACCTCCCGGGCGGCCGCCAGCCAGAACCGCCAGGGGCGTTCCGCCTCACGGGAGACACCCACCCTGGGGCCGGACCGGATCTGCGACTCGGGTACCGGATCGGGACGGAAGGTGACCGACGACGTCGGGTCGAGGACATCCGTTCCCCGGTGGGAGAGATCGATACCCAACACCTTGCCGAGATTCCCCGGCCCGCGGGCCGCGTGTTCCACGGGTATACCGGGCCGGCGGTCGTCCACCACCCGGTGTCCGCCCTCCACCCGGGCGGCGCGCAGCAGTACCCCGCCGCCCTCGCCCGCGGGCCGGCAGGTGATGTTGACGCACCGGTGGATCCCGTGGCTCAGGTAGACGTACAGGTGACCGGCGTCGCCGAACATCACCTCGTTTCGCGGGGTCGGACCCGGCCAGGTGTGCGCGGCGGGATCCGGATGGGCTGAGTCGACCGGTCCGCCGTAGGCCTCCACCTCGACCACCCGGACCGAGACGGAGTCATGGGTCAGGACACCCCCGAGCAGTGCGCGCGCGGCCCCGGCCGGGTCCGCTTCGCGGAGCAGCGTGCGGAACGGGTCCGCCCCGGCGTACCGCCGGGTCACTCCTGTGGAGCTGCGCCCGCGGCGGCGAGCAGGTCCGCGTGCTCGGCGTCATCCACCTGACGTGACTCCTCCACCAGTAGGACCGGGATACCGTCATCGATCCGGTACGCGCGGCGGAGGCGGGGGTTGTAGAGCGTGTCGTCGCCCGCCAGGAGGAGCGGACCCTTGTCCTCGGGGCAGGCGAGGATCTCCAGCAGACGGGCATCGATGACGGACATGGCGCTCACCCTACCCAGTGGGCGAGCTCGTCACGGATCTCTCCCAGCCGCCGCCGTTGTTCGGCCACGGCGGTGCCGGCGGTGCCGCCGCGTGCGCTCCGTGACGCGATCGATCCCGTCACGGTGAGCACGTCGCGGACGTCGGGCGTCAGCGCCGGGTCGACGGTCGCCAACTCGTCGTCGGTCAACTCCTCCAGCCCGACGCCGCGGGACTCGGCCACCCGCACGCACTCCCCGGCCGCCTCGTGGGCGACGCGGAACGGCACGCCCTGACGGACCATCCACTCCGCGATGTCGGTGGCCAACGTGTATCCGGCCGGGGCGAGCGCGGCGAGACGCTCCGGGTGGAACGTCAGGGTCGAGACCATGCCGGCCATCGCCGGGAGGAGCAGGTAGAGCTGGGCGACGGAGTCGAAGACCGGCTCCTTGTCCTCCTGCAGGTCCCGGTTGTAGGCCAACGGCTGGGCCTTGAGGGTGGCGAGCAGCCCGGTCAGGTTGCCGATCAACCGACCCGTCTTGCCGCGCATCAGCTCCGCGACGTCCGGGTTCTTCTTCTGCGGCATGATCGAACTACCGGTCGACCACTCGTCGGCCAGGGTCACGTACCCGAACTCCGGGGTCGACCAGGCGATCACCTCCTCCGCCAGACGGGAGAGATCGACAGCGATCTGCGCGAGGACGTAGGCCGCCTCGGCCGCGAAGTCCCGCGAGCTCGTCGCGTCGATCGAGTTGTCCGCCGCGCGGTCGAAGCCGAGCTCCGCCGCGATCGCGTCCGGGTCCAGTCCGAGGGACGACCCGGCCAGAGCGCCCGAACCGTACGGAGACACCGCGAGACGGCGGTCCAGGTCGCGGATCCGATCGACGTCCCGCAGCAACGGCTGCGCGTGCGCCAGGAGCTGGTGCGAGAGCAGGATCGGCTGGGCTGCCTGGAGGTGCGTCTTGCCCGGCATCACGGTCTCGGGGTGCTCGTCCGCCTGCGCCACGAGCGCGTCGACCACGTCGAGCACACCCCCGGCCACCTCACGCACCGCGTCACGCAACCACATCCGGAACAGCGTGGCGACCTGGTCGTTGCGGGACCGGCCGGCACGGAGGCGCCCACCCACCTCGACACCCACCCGGTCGATCAGACCGCGTTCGAGGGCCCCGTGGACGTCCTCGTCCGTTTCTGCCGGGCCGAACGCGCCGGAATCCACGTCCGCGGCGAGGCGGTCCAGACCGTCCAGCATCGCGTCGAGGTCCGCACCGGAGAGCAACCCCGCGCGGTGCAGGACCCTGGCGTGGGCCTTGGAGGCCCTGATGTCGTACGGGGCCAGCTCCCAGTCGAAGTGCGTGGACTTGCTCAGTGCGGCCATCGCCTCGGCGGGCCCGCCCGCGAAGCGGCCACCCCACAGTGCTCCGGCGTTGGTGCCGTGCCGGTCGTCCTGCCGGTCGGCGTCGCTCACAGCCCGAGGTCCCGCTTGGCGGCGATCTTGGAACTCAGACCGTGGAGGTTCACGAAGCCCTTGGCGTAGCTCTGGTCGAACGAGTCCCCCTCGTCATAGGTCGCGAGGTTGAAGTCGTAGAGCGAGGAGTCGGAACGACGACCGTTGACGACGATGGAACCACCGTGCAGGACCATCCGGATGTCCCCGGAGACGTGCTGCTGGGTGTTGTCGATGAAGGCGTCGAGGGCGTACTTCAGCGGGGAGAACCACAGGCCGTCATAGACCGCGTTCGACCACTGGTCGGAGACCCCGGACTTGTACCGCGCCAGCTCACGCTCGAGGGTGACGTCCTCGAGCGCCTTGTGCGCGGTGATGAGGATCATCGCGCCCGGCGCCTCGTACACCTCGCGGCTCTTGATACCGACGAGCCGGTCCTCGACCATGTCCAGCCGCCCCACGCCCTGGGCCCCGCCCCGGCGGTTGAGTTCCACGATGGCCTCGAGCACGGAGACCTTGCGCCCGTCGATCGCCACCGGGATGCCCTCCGAGAAGGTGACGGTGACCTCGTCGGGAGCGGCGAAGTTGAGGGTCGGGTCCTCGGTGTAGTCGTAGACGTCCTTCGTGGGGGCGTTCCACAGGTCCTCGAGGAAACCGGTCTCCACCGCGCGGCCCCAGACGTTCTGGTCGATCGAGAACGGGGACTTCTTGGTCACGTTGATGGGGATCTCGTTCTGCTCCGCGAACTCGATGGCCTTCTCACGCGTCCAGGCGTAGTCGCGGACCGGGGCGATCACCTCGAGGTCCGGGGCGAGCGCACCGAAGCCCACCTCGAAGCGGACCTGGTCGTTCCCCTTGCCGGTGCAGCCGTGCGCGACGGAGGTACCGCCGTGCATCTTGGCCGCCGTGACCAGGTGCTTGACGATCAGCGGGCGGGAGATCGCCGAGACCAGCGGGTACTCCCGCATGTACATCCCGTTGGCCTTGATCGTGGGGGCGCAGTACTCGTCGGCGAACTCGTCGCGGGCGTCCACGACGATCGACTCGACGGCGCCGCAATCCAGTGCGCGCTGCCGGATGACCTCCATGTCCTCACCGCCCTGACCCAGGTCGATGGCGACGGCGACGACCTCGGCTCCGGTCTCCTTGCCGATCCAGCTGATGGCGACAGAGGTGTCGAGGCCGCCGGAGTAGGCGAGGACTACGCGATCGGACATGGTGTGCTCCTTGATGGTTCGGATCTCTACGGTCTGGGGTCGGGTCGTGGATGTCAGAGTGGGCGGCGGGCGAGGGAGGCGAGCCGGTCCGCGAGCTCGGCGCCTCCGACGGGTTCACGGGCCATCACGAATATGGTGTCATCCCCGGCGATGGTCCCCACCACGTCGTCCAGGTTGGCGCGGTCCAGGGCGCTCGCCAGGAAGTTCGCGGCGCCGGGCGGGGTCCTCAGGACCGCGATGTTGCCACTGTGGTCCGCCGAGACCAGCAGGTCGCCGAGCAGCCTGCCGAGCCTGTCCGTGCCCCCGGGGATCCCCGGGGCCCGGCTGCCGTCCTCCGGGATGATGTAACGGCCCGCGCCTCCGTCGGCGGCCCGGAGCTTGACGGCCCCGAGCTCGTCGAGATCCCGGCTCAGGGTGGCCACCGCGACCGCGATGCCCTCCTCGGCCAGGGCCTCCGCCAGTTCGGTCTGGCTCCGGACGGGTCGGCGCTGGAGGATCTCGGCGATCCGGGCGTGCCTGGCGGTCCTGCTGACCGTCCCCACCGTCATCACGACCGCTCCATGAGCCACACGAGCAGCGCCTTCTGCGCGTGGAGCCGGTTCTCGGCCTCGTCGAACACGCGGCTGCGGGGGCCGTCGATGACCTCGGCCGCGATCTCCTTGCCGCGGTAGGCGGGAAGGCAGTGCAGGACGATCACGTCGTCGGACGCCCTGTCGACGGACTCCTGGCCCAACTGGTAACCGGCCAGGTCGCGGAGCCGGTCGGTCGCCGAGTCCTCCATCCCCATCGACACCCAGGTGTCCGTGATGAGGACGTCCGCCCCGGCCACCGCCGAGTCGACGTCGGTCGTGATCCTCACGGAGCCGCCGGTCCCCGCCGCCACGCGCTCGGCGTCCGACACCACCTGCCCCGTCGGTTGGTATCCCTCCGGCGCGGCGATGGTGATGTGCATTCCCGCGGTCGCGAACCCGAGCAGATACGAGTGCCCCATGTTGTTCGCACCGTCGCCGAGATACACCGCGCGCAGGCCGGCGGTGCGACCGAAGTTCTCGCGGATGGTGAGCAGGTCCGCGAGGATCTGGCACGGGTGGAACTCGTCGGTCAGGGCGTTGACGACGGGCACGTCCGAGTGCGCGGCGAGCTCGGCGAGCCCGTCCTGCGAGTAGGTGCGCCAGACGATCGCCTCGACGTAGCGCGACATCACCCTCGCCGTGTCGGAGAGGGTCTCACCCTTGCCCATCTGGGTGGATCCGGAGTCCACCACGATGGCGTTCCCCCCGAGTTGGGCGATGCCCGCGTCGAACGAGAACCGGGTCCGCGTGGAGGTCTTGTCGAAGATCACGGCGACCGACCGCGGCCCTTCGAGCGGGCGGGCCGAGAACGGGGCGGCCTTGAGCCGCATCGCCAGATCGAGGACCTCGGCCTGCTCCGCGGGACTGAGGTCGTCGTCCCTCAGGAAGTGCCGCACCGACGACGATGCGGCGGTCATGAGGTGGCCTCCTTCGGGGTGGCGGCGTCGAGGATGCCCGGGAGCCCGGCGACGAACCGGGCGACCTGCTCCTCGGTCAGCACGAGCGGCGGGGCGAGTCGGACCACGTCCGCGGTAGTGGCACCGACGAGGTACCCGGCCTCCCGGGCCGCCCCCTCCACGGCCTTGGCGAGCGGGGCGGTGAGCACGACGCCCAGCAGCAGTCCCCTCCCCCGCACGTGGTCGACCAGCGGGTGATCCAGGCACTCGATCTCCGCGGCGATGATCTTCCCGAGTCGGTCGACGTGCGCGATCAGGTCCTCGGACTCGATCGTGTCGAGAACGGCCAGGGCGGCCGCGCACGCGACGGGGTTACCGCCGAACGTGGTCCCGTGCTGGCCCGCGGTGAGCAGCTCGCCGGCCGCACCGACCG
>NZ_JAALEC010000261.1:0-4781 GCF_014145205.1 Dietzia sp. DQ11-44 | reverse complement strand
TGGATCGGCTCGACGATCACGGCGGCCGTGTCCCCGGGAGCCTGTTCGACGAGAGCGGTGAGCGCGGCGGTGTCGCCGTAGGGGAAGAACTCGACCCCTGCGGGCATCGGTTCGAACGGCTCGCGTTTGGCGGGTTGACCCGTCATCGCGAGGGCGCCCATGGTCCTGCCGTGGAAACCGTTCTCCGCCGCGAGGATCCGCGACCGCCCCGTCCGACGGGCGATCTTGAACGCGGCCTCGTTGGCCTCCGCGCCCGAGTTGCAGAAGAAGGCGCGGACGGGCTCGTCCACCGACAGCAGTGACTCGAGGCGCTCGGCCAGCGCCACCACCGTCGGGTGGATGTAGAGGTTGGACACGTGGCCGAGCTCGGCGACCTGGCGACTGACCGCGTCGACGACCGCCGGATGCGCGTGACCGAGTGAGTTGACCGCGATCCCGCTGAGCAGGTCCACGTACTCGCGGCCGTCCGAGGCGGTGACGGTGACGCCCCGGCCCGAGACGAGCTCGAGCGGCGGGGTGCCGTAGTTGCGCATGAGCGCGCTGTCCCACCGTGCGGTGAGGGACATGGTGTCGGTCCCGGTCATCTCGCTCCTCCTGCCGGCGTGCGGATCTCGTGGTCACCCTCGGTGACCATGGTGCCGATGCCGCCCTCGGTGAGAACCTCGAGCAGCACGGAGTGTTCGACGCGCCCGTCGATGACGTGGGCCGCCCGCACCCCGCCCTGCACCGCGCGCAGGCACGCCTCCATCTTGGGGACCATGCCGCTCTCGAGAGACGGCAACACCCGCTCGAGGGGACCGGTCCCGAGGTGCGTGACCAGCGAGGACCGGTCCGGCCAATCGGTGTACAACCCCTCGACGTCGGTGAGGACGACGAGTTTCTCGGCGCCGAGCGCGGTGGCCAGTGCGCCGGCGGCGGAATCGGCGTTGATGTTGTGGACCGTGCCGTCGGCATCCGGGGCGATGGTGGACACGACGGGGATCCGGCCGGCCTCGATGAGGTCCAGGACGGCACGGGGGTCGACCGACTCGACGTCGCCGACCAGTCCTATGTCGGTCGGTTCGCCGTTCACCATCGCCGTCCGTCGGACCGCGGTGAACAGGCCAGCGTCCTCTCCGGAGATCCCGACCGCGTACGGGCCGTGCGCGTTGATGAGCCCCACCAGTTCTCGGCCGACCTGGCCGAACAGCACCATGCGGACGATGTCCATGACCTCGGGGGTGGTCACACGGAATCCCCCGCGGAACTCGCCCTCCATCCCCAGGCGGCCGAGCATCGACGTGATCTGGGGGCCGCCCCCGTGGACCACCACCGGCTTCAGGCCACAGGTCCGGAGGAACACCATGTCGGCCGCGAACGCCGCCTTGAGCTGGCCGTCGATCATCGCGTTGCCGCCGTACTTGACCACGACGATCTTGTGGTGGAACTTCTGCAGCCACGGCAGCGCCTCGGCGAGGACGTGGGCACGGACGAACGGCGTCAACTCGGTCGACCCGTCGTTCATCTCGGTGGTCATGTCAGTCCTCTTTCGGGCTGGTCGGGAACGGTCAGGGTGAGACGGACGCCGGCACCGCCGCGGTGGCGGAACCGGAACTCCACCCCGTCCGCCGTGGGTGCGGGTTCCGGCCACCGGGTGTGATCGGTGTCCGGTCGGAAGACGAGCACCTCGATCGGTCCGACCTCGGAACCCGACCGGGAGCCGACGATCCGGCCGACGTCCTCGGCGACGGAGTGCGTGAAGGTGAAGTCCTCTCCGGGGACTCCGGCGCCCGGGCCGTCGAGCAGGACGACCGCGCGGATCGACGGGACCTCGGCGCTCAGTGTGCTCCACCGCAACTCCGCGGCGTCGGTCCCCTCGCCCTCGACCTCCAACACGGCCGTCGCGCCCGCGGGAGCCACCCAGAACACCGCGTCGTTGCGCACCGGATCGGACCACGATTCGAGACCGTGGGTGCGGCCACCGGACACCGCGCCGGACAGGATGCCCGCACTCACGGGGCGAGGCCGACCGTGCTGAGCCCCGCCGTCTCGGGCAGTCCGAGTGCCAGATTCATGGACTGGATCGCCCCACCGGCGGTGCCCTTGGCGAGGTTGTCGATCGCCGCGGTGAACACCGCGCGCCCCGCCCGCTCGTCCACCTCGATGCCGAGCTGCACCGCGTTGGACCCGAGCACCGAGGCGGTCATCGGCTGCACACCCTCGGGGAGCACGTGGACGAAGGGTTCGTGGTCGAACGCCTCCGCGTACACCCGCCGCAACTCCCCCGCCGTCGCCGTGGTCGGGGCGACCGCGGTGGTGAGGATGCCCCGGGCCATCGGGGCCAGGACCGGTGTGAAGCTCACCGACACCGGCGCCGCGGTGACCGCCCGCAGGTTCTGGGTGATCTCGGGCGCATGGCGGTGGGTCGTGACGCCGTACGCCTTTGCCGAGCCCATGACCTCCGAGGCGAGCATCGGGACCTTGGCGGACTTCCCCGCGCCCGAGGCACCGGTGACCGAGACGATCGTGATCCCCGACGCGTCGACCAGTCCGGCCGCCACCGCCGGGAACAGCGCGATGCTCGCCCCCGTGGGGAAGCACCCGGGCACCGCGATGCGGCGGGTCGAACGCAGCGCCTCACGCGCGCCGGGGAGTTCGGGCAGACCGTACGGCCAGGTGCCGGCGTGCGCGGACCCGTAGTAGGCCTCCCAGTCCGAGGCGTCGGACAGCCGGAAGTCCGCACCCAGGTCGACGACGAGGACGTCCGGTCCCAGCTGCTCGGCGATCTCCGAGGAGTGCCCGTGCGGCAGTCCCAGGACCACGACGTCGTGCCCGGCCAGGGTGTCCGCACTGGTCTCGACCAGGACGCGCTCCGCGAGCGGCAGGAGATGGGGATGGTGCTCGACCAGCGGCTGCCCGGCGTTGGACCCCGCGGCGAGGGTTCCGATCTCCATCTCGCCCGACTCCAGCGCGGGGTGCCCGAGGAGCAGGCGGAGGAACTCCCCTCCCGCGTAACCCGACGCACCTGCGACCGCTACCTTGATTGCCATGCGCACAAGTATGCATCAGCTTGCAATCTTTTGCACACCGACGTGCCGGCCGCGACGATCCCGGGCCGGTCAGGCTCCGAGTTGACGCCGTCCCCCGCCGAAGCGGCTCTGTCCGAGATCCACTGATCCGCCCACGCGACGCCCCTCCTCGATCCCCGAGGAACCCACCCTCCGCCGTGCACCACGGACCGCCGAGGGGAAACGGCGCCGTAGTTCGGAATCCGCGCGCTGGGCGTCCGACCTCAGGACGAGTCCCGCCCCGACCGCGTCCCCGCTCCCGGCGACGGCTCCGCGTTCGGCCGCGGCCAGTCGGCGTCCCACCTCGAAGGCGAAGCCGGTCATGAACGACTTCCGGTGCGTGACCGGCGAGACGCCGGGAGCCGGCCGCTGGTGCGCTGCCGCCGCGAGCATGACCCCCGTGAGCGCGCCGGCGAGCATCCCCACCCGCTCGACGTGCCGACGCACCCCCACGATGTGGACGACCCTCGCGCCGTCACCGCGGGTGGAGGTGACGGCCCGGCAGTGCATCGCGGCGGCCAGCGATGCCACCAGTCCCACCTGGTCCGGCTGGTATCTCCCGGCGACCACGTGATCGAACACGGTCACTTCCGCGGGTCGCGCATCGGGCCCCGATCTCGCCAGAGCCTCGTCGACGCCGTACTTCGCGAGCAACCCGTAGGCCCGTTCGAGGAACACCTCGGCCTCCGGCGTGCCGGCGACGCTCTCGGCCTTGGCGAACAGTTTGCGGACCCGGTCGAGCGCCTTCGCGGCGGAGGACCCGGCGGAGGCGGTGTGCGTGGTGGACATGGTCTACTCCCGGTGGTCTCGGCTGTGTGATGAGCCGAATATTCGCACAGGTGTACGACAGAGGGGCGGGTCCCGGGCGATCAGTGGTGGAGGAACCAGGTGTGGTCGAGCGGCCCGGCCCCCCGGCCCACCTCGAGATCGAGCCCGCCCCGGAGGGCGCCGTCCATCCACGGACGGACCCGCCGGTACGCGGCCTCCCAGTCATCGGCCGCCACCCGGGCAGTGGCCAGGGCGGAGGACAGCGAGCACCCGGTCCCGTGGGTGTGCGGCGTGTCCACGCGGACGAACGGGAGTCGCAGGGTCGTGCGCCACCCGCCCGCCGAGCGGACGAGGACGTCCTCGGCACTGCCGTCCTCGAGATCGCCGGTCGTGGCGAGCACCGAGCACCCGGTCTGCTCGTGGACGAGCTCGGCCTGCTCCACGATCATCTCGATGCTGCCCGCGGTGGATTCCCCGCACAGGACACCGAGTTCCGGGACGTTGGGGGTGACCAGATCGACTAACGGGACCAGGTCGCGGAGCATGCGGGAGGCGTCGTCGCTGGCGAGCCTGCCGCCGGTGGTGGCGACCATCACCGGGTCGAGGACGACGTTCGGGGGTCTCCGGCGACGCAGCCAGTCCCCCACCGCCTCGACGAGGGAGGCCTCGCCGAGCATGCCGATCTTGACGGCGTCGATCCGCACGTCGTCCGCCACCGCGTCGAGTTGGGCGACCACGGTCTCGACGGGTACCGCGTGTACGCCGCTGACCCCGAGGGTGTTCTGGATGGTGACCGCGGTGACGGCCCCCATCGCGTACCCGCCCATCGCGGCGACGGACTTGACGTCCGCGAGCAGGCCCGCGCCGCCGGACGGGTCGGTACCGGCGATGCACAGGACCCTCGGGACCCCGGTCGGCTCAGCCACGGAGCGTCGCCCCGACCGCCGCCTGCGCGGCCTCCACCGC
>NZ_JAALEC010000260.1:0-1553 GCF_014145205.1 Dietzia sp. DQ11-44 | reverse complement strand
TCCGGACGGTCGGTCGGGTGCGGCTCGGTCAGTTCACACAGGGGACGTCCGAACCACCGGCGTCGAAGGTCGGACGCTGCGCGATCGACGGTGGCAACGGGGCGTAGGTGGTGGTCTCGGGGGAGTAGGACTCGGTCGCGGAGGCGTCCCCCGTGGGACCGCTGTAGTCCTCCGCCAGGACCACGCGGACCGCCCCGGGGGGCACCGCGGGATCCACCTGGACGGGCAACCCGCCCAGCGCGTCGGAGACCGCGAACGCCGAGGGGTCGTCGGCCGAACCGGCGGCGACGTGGGAGGTGTACGCCGCTGCCGGATCGGTGAGCAGGTCCCCGACGGCATACCCGAGTTCGGACAGGGAACCGGAGACCCGGGCCGCCAGACCGTCGATCGCGGTGGTGTTGACCACCGAGACGGTCACGGCGGCGGGGTCCACCCCCGGGGTGCCGGTCTGCTCCTGTTCCTCCTCCACGTCGTCGGTACTGGCGAATCCGCCGACGAACTCCGCGACCTGGTCGGGGTCGACGGTGACGATGGACTCGCCCCATTCGGTGAAGGAGTCGATGCTCGTGACCGGGATGGTCTCGAACCGCACGTTCCCGCCGCTGATGTCCTGGAGCTTCATCGCGAAGTCCACGAAGTCCCAGTTCTCGTCGATGACGAACGACCGTCGGGCCGCGTCGACGAGCGCTCCGAGCTTCGTCGGGTCCGCGAGGGTGCCGGCGGACAGGGTCTTCTTGACCAGCTGGGACATGAACGCCTGCTGGCGGACGATCCGGTCGAGGTCGCCCGCGGGCAGGTCGTGCCGCTGACGCACGAAGCTCAGGGCGTCGGAGCCGGACACGGTCTGGACCCCGGCCCGGAAGTTCGCGCCGGACAGCGGTTCGTCGACGTCCTCGTTCAGGCACACCGGCACGCCACCGACGGCGTCGGTGAGCAGGACGAATCCCAGCAACCCGATCTCGGCGTAGTGGTCGGCCTGCACGCCGGTGAGATCGCGGACGGTGTTGATCAGCCCGTTGCGGCCGGCCTGGACGGCGTCGCGTTGGTCCTGCTCGGTGAGCGCACCGTCGGGGTCGTTCGCCACGGCCTCGTCGAGGTACGTCTGCTTGTATCCGGCGTAGACACCGTTGATCTTGCTGCCCCCGATGTCCCGGGTCTCCACGTAGACGTCCCGGGGGACCGAGATCGCGGTGGCCGAGCTCCCGTCCTCCGGGATCCGGATGAGCAGGATCGTGTCCGTGTTCTCGCCCTCGTCCTCGCCGGTCCGGACGGTGGCGAGTTCCTCCTGGCTGAGCGCGTTGCCCTGGGCGTCGGTGCGGTTGTCCGTCCCCACCAGGAGGATGTCGACGGCGCCGTCGAGCCCGCCGTCCCCCACGTCGAGACCTCCGGCGGAGGACAGGTCGGAGCTCAGACCGTTGAACAGCGACCAGCCCACGCCGGTCACCAGGAGGCAGAACACGGATGCCAGAGCGGCGAGGGTGCGGGCGATCCGCGAGCCCAGCGGGCGGGAGGGGGTCGCGTGACGCCGACCGCGCCCGGGGGCGGGTGCGCGC
>NZ_JAALEC010000259.1:0-7077 GCF_014145205.1 Dietzia sp. DQ11-44 | reverse complement strand
GGCGACCGAACCGGCTCGGCACCGTTCCGGATGCGGCAACCCAGCAAGCCCGAGGACCGGCCGAGTCCGGCGTCGGAGGGGCTGGTGGACCTGCCGTACATCATCCCTGTGGACCCCAACTCGGCCATGCTCTCGCCGGAGGACATCGAGGCCGAGTGCGAGGCCTCCGGTGGCCGTCTCCCGCGGCCCGAGCTCCGGCCCGGCGACGTGGTGGCCGACCAGTACGAGGTGCGCGGCGCGCTCGCCCACGGCGGGATGGGCTGGATCTACCTCGCGGTGGACCACAACGTCTCCGACCGGTGGGTGGTGCTCAAGGGCCTGCTCCACGCCGACCAGGCGGAGGCGCAGGAGGTGGCGGTGGCCGAGCGCGAGATCCTGGCCGAGCTCTCCCACCCGTCGATCGTCCGGATCTACAACTTCATCCACGACGACTGGGCCACCTCGCCCACGCACGGCGGATACATCGTCATGGAATACGTCGGCGGCCCCAGCCTGCGGGACGTGCGGCGGTCGGCGCCCGGCCGGGTCCTGCCCGTGGAGAAGGCGATCGCGTACGTCCTCGAGGCCCTCACAGCGCTGTCCTACCTGCACTCCGTGGGACTGGTCTACAACGACCTCAAGCCCGAGAACATCATGCTCACCGAGGACCACGTCAAGCTCATCGACATGGGCGCCGTCTCGGGCGTGGGCGACTACGGGCACATCTACGGCACCCCGGGCTTCCAGGCACCGGAGATCCCCGTGACCGGCCCCACCATCGCCTCCGACCTGTACACCGTGGGGCGCACCCTGGCCTCGCTGATCGTCCGGCTCCCGGTGGTCGACGGCCGCTACGCCGACGGGATCCCCTCCCCCGTCGAGGAGCCGGTGTTCAGCCGGTACGACTCGCTCTACCGGTTCCTGCTGCGCTCCACCAACGAGGACCCGAACATGCGGTTCCGTAGCGCCAACGGGATGGCCGGGCAGCTCATGGGGGTGCTGCGGGAGGTGCTGGCGCTGCGCACCGGGAAACCACACCCCGCGTTCTCCTCGGTGTTCTCGCCGCAGCGGTCCACCTTCGGCACGCTGTTCACGGTCGAACCGACCGACTTCCTCGTCGACGGCCACGCCCGCGACACCACCCTGACCGGGGCCGAACTCGTCGACGCCCTGCCCGTGCCACTGATGGAATCCTCCGATCCCGCCGGGCGCATCCTCGCCGCCACCTCGTACACCTCCGTCGAGCAGCGGATCGACACGCTCCGTGAGCTGTACTCCGACTCGGAGTCCGAGGCCCACGAGAGCGTGGGCGTGATCATGTCGCTGACCCGCGCCTACCTCGAGAGCGGCGACCTCGCGGCGGCCGAGGCGCTGCTGGAGGAGAACGCCCACCGACTGCGCTCGGAGTGGCGCCTGGTCTGGTACGTCGGGGTGATCGCCCTGCTCAAGGGCGACCCCGTGAGCGCGTATCCGAAGTTCCAGCAGGTGTTGTCTGCCATGCCGGGCGAGAACGGCCCCAAGTTGGCGCTGGCCGCGACGGCCGAACTCATCCTCGACGTGTGCCCGGAGGGGGACCGGACCCGCTGGGCGCGCTCGAGCGAGCACTTCTACCGCACCGTGTGGTCGGTGGACCGGGCGGCGGTCAGCTCCGCGTTCGGGCTGGCGCGTCAGCTGCAGCGGCGCGGAGAGGTGTCGGCCGCGATCGAGGAACTGGACCGGGTGCCGCCCAATTCGCGCTATTCGGCGCTGGCCAACCTCACGGCGATCCTGCTGCTGTGCCAGGGGCGGCCCCTGCAGGAGACCGAGGAGTCCCACCTGCGGGAGGCCGCGCGCCGGGTCACCAACCTGTCCGCCGGCGAGCACCGGGCGTTCCAGATCCGGCTGACAGTGCTCACCACCGCGCTCGCCTGGATCCAGCTTCCCGGCAACGAGCCCTCGCCCTCACCGTTGATGCGCGGGGTGCCCTTCACCGAGTTCGGACTGAGGACGGGCGCCGAGACCGTGCTACGGACCCTCGCGCGGTCCACCGAGACCCGTCAGCAGCGCTTCCGCCTGGTGGACCAGGCCAACAGCATCCGGCCGCGAACGACGTTCTGACCCGTCCGGGTGTCGGATGCTCAGTCCCCGGGGTCGCCGCGCCGCCGGGTGGCCCACAGGATCAGGGTCACCCCGGCCGCGGCGGCGGTGAGCGCCCACAGCAGCAGGTCGGTCGCACCCACACCCGTCTCCGCCAGGGATCCGCGGACCTGCGAGTTGGCGCGTGCCCACTCCGACGACGGCGCGCCCTCGCGCGGCGTCACCGAGTTCACCGGGACCTGCCCGGTGTCGTCGGGGCCGGCGGGTGACGATGGGGAACGCGGCAGGGAGGTGGGCGCGGAGGTGGCAGGGGCGGAGGCGGCCGGGACGGAGCCGGATCCCTCCGAACCGCCGGTGCTCGTCAGACCGCCCAACAGGTCACCTACCGAACCGCCGGCGGAGCTGCCGGAGGACCCGTTCGACGGCCCGCCGGGCAACCAAACCCGTAACCCATCCAATCTCCCGCCGATCGAACGAGAGAACTCCAGGTCGGTGTGGGCGTCCAATGGCGTGGCGGTGACGGCCCTGGCGACGGAGGCCCCGCCGAGCACCAGGGTGACCGCTGCGGCGGGTGCGACCGGGATCAGCCCCACCTTCCGAAGACCTCGTGACCGGCTGGCCCGCGTATCGCGGGCGGGCTCGGTGGAATGCGGAGATCCTGGGGGGTTCGGCATCGACCAGCTTCGTCGGGCCCGGGCCGACGCCCGGGGGAGGCCCTCACTGTAGGCCTAAGAGTGTTCTTAGGTAAAGGTCGCTCTGCTACTCCCCCAGCCCCAAGACCGTGTCACACGCCCGGGCGATCGCCAGCTCCTCGTCGGTCGGCACCACCAGAACCGTGACCCGGCTGCCGGGCGTAGAGATGATGCGTTCCCCGGAACCGTTCTCGTTGGCCTCCGGGTCGATCTCCACTCCCCACCCGCCGAGGGTGGACAGCGCGTCGGCTCGCAGGCGGGCGACGTTCTCGCCCACCCCGGCGGTGAAGGTGATGGCCCCGACGTCGCCGAGCACCGCCCAGTAGCCGCCGATGTAGCGACGCAGCCGATGAATGACCACCTCGTAGGCGAGCACGGCGTCGTCGTCCCCGGCGTCGACCCGCGCGAGCAGTTCCCGGAAGTCGCGGGCTCCCGCCAACCCCTCCAGCCCCGACCTGCGGTTGAGCAGGGTGGACACGTCCTCGGGAGACATGCCCCGGTCGCGGATGAGGTGGATGATCAGTCCGGGGTCGAGGTCGCCGGGACGGGTGCCCATGACCAGACCCTCGAGCGGAGTCAGCCCCATGGAGGTGTCGACCGCCCGGCCTCCCGAGATCGCCGAGGCCGACGCCCCGTTGCCGAGGTGCAGCACGATCTGGTTGAGCTCGTCGTACGGTCGGCCCAGGATCTCGGCGGTGCGGCGCGAGACGAACTCGTGGCTGGTGCCGTGGAAACCGTACCGGCGCAGGTCCCATTCGCTGGCTACCGCGCGGTCGATCGCGTAGGTGTGGGCGGCGGCGGGCAGGGTGTGGAAGAACCCGGTGTCGAACACCGCCACGTGCGGCAGGCCGGGCAACAGCTCGCGGGCCACCCGGATCCCGCGCAGGTTGGCAGGATTGTGCAGCGGCGCCAGCAGCTCGAGCCTCTCGATGCCCGCCTCCACCTCGGGCGTGACCTCGACCGGATCGTGGAAGTCCGGCCCACCGTGGACCACCCGGTGGCCGATCGCTTCGACTCCCAGGTCCGTGGGGTGGGCGCCTAGCTCGCCCGCCAGCTCCAGGACCCGGCTGAGCGCCGCGGTGTGGTCGGGGAACGCGGCCTCGGCGGTGCGTTCCTCACCCGGCGAACCGGCCAGGTCACCGCGTCGCACGGTCAGCGTGCCGACGGGCTCGCCGATGCGCTCGACCAGAGCCCACGCCAGCTCGGACTCCATGGCGGTGTCGAGGATCGACAGCTTGAGCGAGGAGGAGCCGGAGTTGATGACGAGGACACGGGTCACGAGTCCCCTTCCCGACCGCCGGCGACACCCCGCGCCTGTTCGGCAGAGCCCTGCGCCTGAACTGCGGTGATGGCGACGGTGTTGACGATGTCCTCCACCAGCGCGCCGCGGGAGAGGTCGTTGATGGGCTTGCGGAGCCCCTGCAGGACCGGCCCGATCGCGACGGCCCCGGCGGTGCGCTGCACGGCCTTGTAGGTGTTGTTGCCGGTGTTGAGGTCGGGGAAGACCAGCACGGTGGCGCGGCCGGCGAGAGGCGAGTCCGGCATCTTCTTGCGGGCCACGGTGGGGTCGACCGCGGCATCGAATTGCAACGGTCCGTCGACGACTAGGTCCGCCATCGGATCCCCCTCGGCGGCCTCGGCGATCCGCGCGCACACGATCTCGGTGGCCTCACGCACCTTGTCGACGTCCGCTCCGCTGCCCGAGTCACCCGTGGAGTAGGAGAGCATCGCGACTCGCGGGTCCACGCCGAACCGGGAGGCGGTCTCGGCGGAGGAGAGCGCGATGTCGGCGAGTTGTTCGGCGGTCGGGGTGGGCACGACCGCGCAGTCGCCGAACGCCAGGACGTGGTCGGACAGGCACATGAGGAACACGCTGGACACGGTCTTCACACCCGGCCTCGTCCGGATGATCTCCAGCGCGGGCCGGATGGTGTGCGCGGTGGTGTGCGCGGCGCCGGAGACCATGCCGTCGGCCAGGCCGGTGTGCACCATCATCGTGGCGAAGTAGGAGATGTCGAGCATCCTGTCGCGGGCCACGTCCAGTGTCATGCCCTTGTGCTCGCGCAGCTCCGCATACTGCCTGGCGAACGGTTCGGCGTGCTCGCTGGTGCGCGGGTCGAGGATCTGCGCCCCGGACAGGTCGATGCCCAGTTCATCCGCGCGGCGGCGCACAGCATCGGGTTCGCCGAGGATCGTCAGATCGGCCACGTCCCGGCGCAGCAGTCGGCCGGCGGCGTGGAGGATACGGTCGTCGTCGCCCTCGGGCAGCACGATGTGTCGCTTGTCGGTGCGGGCGCGCTCGAGGAGCTGGTGTTCGAACATCTGCGGGGTCATGACGTCGGGGGTGTCCACGCGCAGGCGGGCGAGCAGTTCCTCGGTGTCGACGTGCTTCTCCATCAGGCTCAGCGCCGTCTCGACCTTCCGGCCGGACCCGGAGTAGACCCGCCCTCGGGTGTCCGCGGCCACGCGGGCGGTGTCGTAGGTGCCGTGGTCGGTGGACACGATCGGCAACGTCGAGCGCATCCCGCGGACCAGTCGATCCATCGCCGCGTTCGGCATCAGGCCGCCGTTCCAGATCATCCCGGCCAACGAGGGGAAGCCCTCCGCGGCGTGCGCGGTGAGTACCGCGAGTACGGCGTCGGTCCGGTCCGCGGGGACGATGACGACCATGCCGTCCACCAGCCGCTCCAGGATCCGCTCTCCGGTCATCCCGCCCACCATCAGGGCCATGACCTCCCGGTCGAGCAGGGCCGGGTCCCCGGAGTAGAGGGTGCCGTCCACGGCATCCACCAGCTCGCCCATCGTGGGCGCGGTGAGAAGGGCCTGGCTCGGCAGCGTCCAGGCAGGCAGGTCCAGGGGCGCGAGCTCGGCCTGGATCTCCTCCAGCGCCTGGGGGTCGCACCGGTTGACCACGATTCCCACCGGGTGGGCGTGCTCCACTCGGAGCTCCTCCAGGGTGAGTCGGGCGTTGGTCCCGATCTCCCCTGGTGTGCGGTCGGCGCCACGGATCACCAGGAGGACGGGCGCCCCGAGGTTCACGGCGAGGGTGGCGTTGAAGTCGAACTCGGTGGGACTGGGCACGCCCGTGTAGTCGGTCCCGAGGATCACCACGACATCGCACTGCCTGGCCACCACGTGGTACCTGTCCACGATCTCCGCCAACGCCGATTCGCGGTCCTCGTGCACCCGGACGTTGGTCACGCCGATGCAGTCCTCGTAGTCGAGGTTGACGGTGGTGTGCTGGAGGAGCATCTCCACGATGCGATCTCGAGCGGGCTCGGCGTCGGAGTCCGTATCGGTGCCGACGACACGTGGCGCGACGGTGACCGGGCGGAACACCCCCACCCTCTGCACGGTTCCGGCGAGGATGCGCAGGAGACCGAGTGCGACGGTCGACTTCCCGGTGTCGCCCTCGGGGGCCGCGACGTAGACCGCGGACGACGACAGGGGCATGCCGCTCACAGGGGAAGGAATCGTAGGTGCTGCGGACTCGGGTGAGAGAGTCTCGGAAACGGGGGAATCGGGCACGTGGGCATTGTGACAGCGCGAGCCGTCCGGCACACCTCGTACACCCCATGCGGACCCATCACGCGCCCCGATGCGAACCGAGAAGGACGAGGTCGCGGGAGGACACGGGTCAGACATCGGTGAGCCTGTCGACTCCGGGTGGCAACCATGTGCAGCGACCTGGCGAGTCCGGATTCACGACGGTCTTCCACGACGACGGCCCGTCGCCGACGAAGGCGTGATGCACGGGACACCCCAACGCGCCGTTCCCGACTGTCGTGGGTCCGCCCCGGGACCATTCCTCGACGTGGTGGAACTGGCTCCTCCTTGCCGGTGCGGCGCATCCCGGGAAGGTGCAGCCGCCGTGCGCGGCGTAGAGGACCAGGCGCTGGATCGCCGAGGCCAGGCGCCGGTCGGGGTGGGCGTCGACGTCGATCCGGTGCAACTCCTCGCGGCCGTCGCGCAGGAGCGAGACGAACCACGGCATCGACCCGGCCATCGAGACGGCCTGCCGGACGCTGAGCTGGATGCCGGAATCGGTCTCCACGAGTGCGTCGGTCTTCTCGAGTTGCTCCGGCGTCACGCGCACCACGATGGTGGCGATCCCCTTGGGCCGGGTGGGGTCGACGGCCGAACCGAGGGCCCACTGGTGAACGAGTGCGTCGTGCGCCCGCTGCTCCGGGGTGCGCTCGTCAGACCCGGGTGCACACGCCACGGCGCCGCCGGGTCCGCCGAAGTCGCACAGCGCACGCTCGACCAGGGCCCGGGCGCGAGGTGTCAGCGTCATGGTCAGGGTGCTGGTGCCGTCGGGCCGGGCCGAGCC
>NZ_JAALEC010000026.1:0-10068 GCF_014145205.1 Dietzia sp. DQ11-44 | reverse complement strand
AGGTCATGGGAGGCGCCGGCGCCGTCCGAGCGGATCAGCAGGTCACGCCGGTGAGCAGCGGGGATCTGCGCGATTGCCTGGCCCAGGACGTCGATGTGGTCGGCAGCGGTGTTGGAGCCAGCATTGCCCGGGCGCAAGCTCGCCGCGAGGAACTCGGTCGTGTTGTCGCACCACACGCCGATCGGGTGGTAGCCGAAGGTGCGCTTGTACGTCGGCGCAGCAAGCTCTTTCTCGCTGTGGGTGACCACGATGGTGGCGTCCACATCAAGCACGATTGTGGCTCCCAGGTCCCGGCCCGCACACTTGGATGCGGGCACTCCGCCGGGCAGGAGGGACCACACATGACGGCGGGTGCGGGCACGCGCTACCTGGATCTTCTTGCGCTTGCCGGCAGTGATCTCATCGAGTGTGCGCCACACCGTCGGGGCCGAGGCTACCGGGCCCAGGGCCTCGGATTGGTGGCGCAGGACGCCGATGTCGGAGATGGACTCGCCGCCATCTGTGAGCATCACCGCGAGGTCGATCAAGACCCGGCCACGGTCATGGACTGGGATGAACCGTCTGCGAGTCATGGCCTTCGACAGTTCGGCGGTCAGCCCCACTCGATCCGCCAGAAGGCGTGGCGCGATGGCTCCGGCGTGGGAGATCACCCCGACACCATCAGCAGTAACGGACAGGCCAGACGACCACGACGTACGCTTCACCTACCGAGTGCTTTCTGTGTGGGGACATGGAACCTTCGACAAGTCCCAGTTTCCCCTGTTCAGGAAGCACTTCGGTCTATTTTCGCCCGGCAATCCTCAGATCCCCGTGAACTACCGGGGTCAGCCGGCGAGATCGGTGACGAGCCGCTCGGCCAGTTCGGCGGACGACTGCGGGTTCTGACCGGTGTAGACGTTGCGGTCCACCACGACGTGCGAGCCCCACGGCTCGGCGGCCGAGGAGTATTCCGCACCCAGCTCGACCAGTTTGTTTTCGAGGAGCCAGGGAGCGTTGGCGGCCAGACCCACCTGCTCCTCCTCGACGTTGGAGAAACCGGTCATCCGGTAGCCGGCGAACGGCGAGGAGGCCGGGTCCTCGGACGCGGCGAGCACGGCGGCGGGGGCGTGGCAGAGCAGGGCCACGGGCGAGCCGGCGCTCACGCGCTCGGTCAGGATCGCCCCGGACGTCTGGTCGCGGGCCAGGTCCTCGAGCGGGCCGTGGCCGCCGGGGTAGAAGACCAGGTCGTACTCCGAGTGGTCCACGGACGCCAGGTCGACGGGCGAGTTCAGAACGGGGGCGAGCTGGTCGAGCGAGGCCTTGACCTTCTCGAGGGTCTGCGGATCGCCCGCCCCCTCGCCGAGGCTGGCCTGGTCGACCGTGGGCGCGCGGCCCCCGGGAGTGGCCACGGTGACGTTCCACCCGGCCCCGGTGAAGACCTCGTAGGGCGTGACGAACTCCTCGGCCCAGAACCCGGTGGGGTGCGCGGAGCCGTCCTTGAGGGTCCAGTGGTCGGCGGCGGACAGGATCATGAGGACGCTGGTCATGGCCGCGACCCTACGGAGGTCACGCTGAACCGCAACTGAACGCGTCCGGGGTGTTTCGGGTCACAGACGACGCGGGGTAAGCGAATGCTCTCCGGGTTCCCGAGCCCGTGATCTTCAGACGGCCCCCCGCCCTACCAGCAGCGATTCGAATGACAGCCATGTTGACGATGTATCAGCAGGTCAACGCGCCGGAACAGCGTTCCCATTCTTAGTCGACGAAGCAATTGAGCTCTGGTCGCCGTCTGCTTAATGTCTCCGGAGCGTATCGATAAAGAGGCGCATACCCCTACCCGATCCTCACGCACGGAGGCACATGTGGACCCCTTCTACGGAAGCATCTCGAGCCCACTTTGGGTAATGGCCAACGCCGCCTTGGCCGGTGTCATCAATATGATCCCGGGTGCCCAAGCGGCCTCGACCGATCTGTATCGCACTCAGTACGAGCTCGGCGTCGATGCAGGATTGCCTGCCTATCAACTGGAAGTCCTGAAAAACAATGCCATCGCCTGGGGCTGGTGGTGAGATGAACGGCCTTGGGCCGCGCCCTAAGGTCCTCTGGCTTGCCGCCGGTGCACTCTCGCTCGTAGGCATCACCTGCGGAGTTGCACTTGCCCACCTGACTCATGCCTCCCCCAATGCCGGTGAATCCGTGGCCGCTACCAGCGAGCTGTCCCAAGGTGGACTCAGCTCACCCCGACCCCCAGCTCAACCCTGGAATACAAGCGCGACTATGTCGGCCACGACATCGGTCGCGGCGCCCTCCAGCGAGGTGAACTTGCCGGACCAAGGCGTGTTAGTGCCCCCTCAGGCTGCACCTGCGCAAGTGGTCCAGGTCCCGATACCGCTGCCCCCGGTGCAAGCCAACCCGCCGAATCCTCCCGCGCCCGCACCTATGTCCGCTGCCCCTCTGGCTCCAGCGCCTGCTCCGTCGCCGCGTATCGAGGTTTCACTCATTCCGCTCAAACCCCAAGAACCAGTTCGACCTGGACAGCTCCAAGTCGGTTGACTACTGGCCACACCTGAAGAATGGAGACAAGACAATGGGCATTATCGAAGGTCTCGCTCTGATCGGCGCAGTCCTCCTCGGGCCAGCGGCCGCCGCCGCTGCGGCAATCGGTTTGACTCCGCCTTTGGTCGGAGGAATCGCACTGGGAGCGGGAACCGCCGCTGTAGTTGGGGGAGCGGGAGCCGCCGCCTCTGTGTCAAACCCGTTTGTGATGGATGGTGTTGAAAACGCCGCGTTTAAAGGCCACAACGATCTCGTCGCAGGATCAGCCAACTTACTCAATGGACTCCAGCTCCCCGGCATTCCGGAGTTCCACGTCAACTAAGCTTCCGCCGGTCTTCATTGCTTGCTCATTCATCGGCAACCCCGCTCCGGTCCGATACCGGTTGGGTCGCGGCAGGGTTACGGTGCTTGAATAGCGCGATGACCAGCGTGACCTATCTGCAGCAGACCGACGCGTCCTGGCTGCGCCCGGCTCGCCGCGCGGACCTGACGATCTCCCGGGTCTTCCCGGCCGAGCCCGCCTTCAACTCGCAGATGTACCGCGAGATCGGCGCCGACTGGAAGTGGACCGACCGACTCGACTGGTCGGACGGACGCTGGGCCTCGTACTGCGCGGACCCCTGCGTCACCACCTTCCGGGCGACCCGGGGCGGCGAGGTCGCCGGGTTCGCCGAGTTGCGCATGAGCCCGTGCGGGGACGAGCCGGGCTCGGGCCACGGGGACCCGGCCGACGGGGTCGATGTGGAGATCGTCTATTTCGGCCTGCTCCCCCGCTTCGCCGGCCTGGGACTCGGCGGATGGTTCCTCTCCGAGACCGTCCGGATCGCCTGGCAGGTCCCGGGGTGCCGCAGGGTCTGGCTGCACACGTGCGGGGACGACTCCCCGGCCGCGATCCCGAACTACCTGTCCCGCGGGTTCGTCGAGTACGCCCGGGAGGACACCGGCTGCGCGGCCTGCACGGCCTGACTCACTGCTGGGTCAGCCGGCTCAGTGACCGTCCACCCATTCGCGAGACCAGTTTCTCCGAGACGGCACCGAATGCCTGCAGCTCGTCGTCGTCGAGCCCGTCGAACAGCCACTCCGCCAGCGCGACACGCGCCGACACGACCTCCTCGACGATCCGACGCGACTCGTCGGTGAGGTTGACCAGACGGACCCGCCGGTCGTCCGGCGGCATGGTCCGGACCACGTGTCCGCTGGCGACCAGCCCGTCGACGAGTGCGGTGACCTGGCGCGGCGAGCAGTCCAGGAAGGTCGCCAGCTCCACCTGCTTGCACTCGCCCTCGAGCCCCAGGACGAACAGCAACTCCAGTCGCGGCACCGTGAGGCCGTAGTTCGCCGCAGCGCGCTCGATCGAACCCGACATCTCCTCGGCCAGCATCAACGCGCGATCGAGAATCTCACTCCCAGACAGTGCCACGCGTATATAGTTACCACTATTCACCTTTCCCACACCTGCCGACCGGCGGTGGACGAGGCGCAGGAGACATCGTGAACGTGACCATCCCAGCAGGATTCGACTTCACCGACCCGGACCTGTTCGAGAAACGACTCCCGCATGAGGAGTGGCGCCAGTTGCGGCAGACCGAACCGATACACCGCGTCGACAAGCGTCCCGGGTCGGACGGCTTCGACGACGACCACTACTGGCTCGTCACCAGGCACGCCGACGTCAAGGAGATCTCGCGCCTCACCGGCGAACTGTTCTCCGCGGGGGAGAACACGATGATCCCTCGGTTCTCCGAGGGAACCGACCGCTCGATCATCGAGGCGCAGCGGTCGATGCTGGTCAACGAGGACGGTGAGATCCACAAGAAGCACCGCCGGATCATCTCCCGCGGCTTCACCCCACGCGGCGTGGCCGGCATGCGCGAGGAACTCGCCGACCGCGCGCGCAAGATCGTCACCGCCGCCGCGGAGTCGAACGCCGACGACTTCGTCACCGCGATCGCCTCCGAGCTCCCGCTCCAGGCGATCGCGGATCTGCTCGGCGTGCCGCAGGAGGACCGCCACAAGATCTTCGAGTGGTCCAACATCATGACCAGCTACGACGCCGGGGGCGACCCCGACGCTCCCGCCATCGCGTCCATGGAACTCATCGGGTACGCGAACACCATGGCCGAGGACCGCGCCGCCAACCCGCGGGACGACATCGTGACCAAGCTCGTCCAGGCCGACGTCGACGGAGAGCACCTGTCGCCCGAGGAGTTCGGCTGGTTCGTCACCCTGCTGTCCGTCGCCGGCAACGAGACCACCCGCAACGCCACCACCCACGGCATGGTGGCCATGCTGGAGAACCCCGACCAGTGGGAGTTGTTCAAGCGCGAGCGCCCGGAGACCGCCTACGACGAGATCCTCCGGTGGGCCTCACCGATCACCCAGTTCCAGCGGACCGCCATGGAGGACGTCGAGATCGGGGGCGTGTCCATCGCCGAGGGGGATCGCGTGCTGATCTGCTACGGATCGGCGAACTTCGACGAGGACGTCTTCGAGGACCCGTTCACGTTCAACATCCTCCGCGACCCGAACCCCCACGTGACCTTCGGTGGGCAGGGTCCCCATTACTGCCTCGGCGCCAATCTGGCCAAGATGCAGCTCGAGATCATCTTCAACGCCGTCGCCGACTATTTTCCCGACCTCACCGCGCTGGGCGAACCCACGCGGCTGCGGTCCGGCTGGCTCAACGGCCTCACCGAGTGGAAGGTCGACCTGGGCACCTGTCCTGTGGCCCACTGAGCTTCAGGAATCGGCCGGGCCGCCGTGGTTCCGCGGAGCCGCTCCTCCCGGTGAACTCTCGCCTGCCCCCCTGCTCGTGCGGCAGTGCATCGGGGGACGCGCGTGCCGGTCTCACCCGAGCCAGGCTCCCAACAGCATGTAGGTGGCGGTACCCACGATGATGCTCGCCGCCGCCCGTCGCCACACCAGGTGCACCGCCAGGGTGAGAGCCAACGCGGCTCCGGCGGGCAGCCAGGAGCCGAGGGCGGCGGTGGTGTCGCGCAGGGTGTAGACCACCAGCACCACCATCACGCCGGCCGGCATCGTGCGGCCCAGATAGCGCACGACCCGCGAGTCGCGGAGCCGGGTGAGCGCGACGAACGGGGCGGCGCGCAGGGCCATGGTCACGACGAACATCACTCCCAGCCCGGCGAGCAGATAGCCGGCTCCCGGCACCGGGGCACCGGTCAACGGTGAGCTCACGCCGGTTCCCGCCCCTCGCGGGTCGCCCACGCGTACCGCGCGATCAACACGGCCACGAACGCGCACAGCCCCACGATCAGCATCTGCTCCGGGGCCAGCCACGCCGCCACCAGACCGCACACCAGGCCGATCACGGGGGCCGGCAGGTCTCCCGAGGCACGCCACGCGTCCACCGCGAGGACGGCGAACAGCGCGGTCAGCGCGAACTGCAGACCGTCGAGCCCGGCGGGCAGAGCGGCCCCGACGAGCGCGCCGACGATGCCGGGGACCACCCACAGCGTCTGACAGGTGAGGGAGATGGTCAACGTCCGCGCCCCCGTCATCTCCGTGCGCCGCTTGGTGGCGGTGATCGCGTAGACCTCGTCGGTGAGCGCGTAGACGGCGTAGAGGCGGCCGAGACGCGAGCGGATGGCGTCCAACGGGAAACTCAGTCCGTAGAAGACGTGGCGGAAGTTGACCAGGAACGCCGCCGCGGCCAGCGAGTACAGGGGAGTGAGGGCCGTGAGCAGACCGATCGCCAGGAACTCCATGGACCCCGCGTAGATCACCACGGAGAACACCGGGGCCCACCACCACGCGAATCCCGCCTGGGTGAGCAGGACCCCGAACGCCAGTCCCAGGGGGACCAGACCGAGTCCGACCGTGGAGCAGTCGGCCAGACCCTTGCGGATCTCTGCGCTGGTAGAGGGGGTGGACGGCACGCGGAGCAGTGTAGCGACCGCGGGGGTCTGGTCACCCCCGACGGGACGGGGCACACTTGGTGGCGTGAGCGTGCGCGAGGCCACTCCGCCGCCCGGGGTGAGGCGGCTCATCTCGTATGCCGTGGAGGGGATCGGCCCGCGGCCGCAGCGGCCACCACACCGGGGGCTGCCCTCCTCCACCCTGACCCTCGTCGTCGCCACGGACGCTCCTCTGCTGTGCTCGTGTTCCTTCGCGGACTGGGCCCGGCGGGAGGGGGTACGCCACGACGTCTGCCTCGGCGGGTTCCACACCCGACCCGTCTACCTGCAACGGCCCGACCGCGAGGAAGGCGTCCAGGTCGCGGTGCACCCCCTCGCCGCGCGGCGCCTGTTCGGGATGCCGGCGTCCGCTCTCTCCGAGCTCACGCACGAGGGCGAAGACGTCCTCGGTTCCCGGGTCCGGGCGCTTCACTCGCGGGTGGCCTCGGCACCCGCCCGTGACCGCGCCGACCTCGTGGCCGCGGGCCTGGCCTCGGCGGCGGACAGGTACGAACGCGTACCCGGTCCGCGCCGGGAGGTGGTGGGCGCGTGGCGACTGCTCGAGGCCTCCGGTGGTCGCATGCGGGTGTCCCGGGTGGCCTCGGAGGTCGGGGTGACGCCCCGCCACCTGTCGACGCTCTGCAGGGCCGAACTGGGGATCGGGACCAAGGCGCTCGCCGACCTGATGCGGTTCGAGTCAACTCACTCGGCCCTGCGTGAGGCCGTTCGCGGGGCCTCGGGGCCACGGCCGGACGGGCTCCGACTGGCCGACCTCGCCCACGACCACGGGTACGCCGACCACGCCCACCTCGACGCCGCCTATCGGCGGTACGCGGGCACGTCGCCGACGAACTGGATCGAGGAGGAGTTCCGAAACATCCAAGCCTGGCCGCCCGACCCCGGGGGAGACTCACCGGCATGAGTACACACGAACCCGGCGCCGAACCCGCGCCCACCGTCTGGCACTGCTTCCGCTGCACCGACTCCCGGGTCGTGATCGACTGGCTGGTCGAGGCCCTGGGCTTCGTCGAGACCGTCTCGCACACCGAGGGCGGGCGGATCGTCCACGCAGAACTGCTCTGGCCCGAGGGCGGAGGCGTCATGCTCGGGGACGGCGGGCGAGGGGACGACGACCCGCACGCCACACCACCCGGGACGGGTCTCGCCTACGTGGTGACGGCCGATTCCGACGCCGTCTACCAGCGCGCCCGGGCGGCGGGGGCCGAGATCGTCATGGAGATGCACGACACCGACTACGGTGACCACACCTTCTCCGCCCGAGACCCCGAGGGGAACGTGTGGTCGGTGGGGCAGTACCGGGGTCACCCGGCGCCCGGCGCGGCCACCGGGTGACGGCCGGGCACACCGGTCGGGATCACCGGACCCGGTCGGCGCGAGGCACGACGGGCACGGCCAGCGCGGCCACCAGCGCGGCCCCGGCGAAGACCGGCCCGTAACCCCACCGGTCGATTCCCGCCGCGAAGACCGGGGTGATCGCCGAGATCGCGAGGAACTGCGCGGTGTTCTGGACTCCGAGGGCCCGCCCGCTCCAATGGGGTCCGGCGTGTTCGGCGACCGCGGTGAAGGCGAGTCCGTTGTCCGCCACGGACAGGACCGTCGCGATCACGGCGAGGGCCACGGCGACCACACCGGGGGCCCCGAACACCTCCGCGGCAGCCAGGACCGCCAGGCCGACCGAGACCGACACGGCAACCGCGCGAAGCGGAGTCAGCCGCGAGCCCACGCGGTCGGAGATCACGCCGACGACGATGCGTCCGACCGCACCCAACAGTTGCGCCACCGTCACGACCGCGCCGGCCGAGACGGGCGACCAGCCGTGCCCGAGGACCAACCACGCGAGCATGAACGACTGCATGAGCGCCTGGGGGAGTACGAGCAGCACCGAGACGCCGTGGATCCGGTGCAGGTAGCGCGACGCCCGGTACGGCGAGGTGGCGAGTGTGGTGGACCCGGGGTCGTGACGGTCCGGCCGGGGAGGATCGGTGACGACGACGAGCGCCGCGACCGCGGAGACCGCAGCCATGACCAGGGGGACCGCCAGCGCGGCCCGGAGACCCTGCGAGGCGGCCAGCGCCGGCATGGACATCGCCGCGACCGCCGCTCCGAGGGGTTGCGACATCTGCCGGACGCCCATCGCCATGCCCCGTCGACCAGCGGGGAACCATCCCACCACCAGTCGACCGCTCGCCGAGGCCGCCGATGCCGAGGCCGCTCCCGCGAGCAGGAAGCACACGCCGAGGAGGGTCAGTGACGGGGTGATGAGAGCGCCTGCCAGGGCGGCCGTGGTGAGAACGGATCCGCTCACGAGCACGAGCCGCTCTCCGGCGCGGTCGACGAGCCAGCCCCAGGCCACGAGAGTGAGTGCGGTCCCGACCGAGGGCATGGCCACGAGCGCACCCGCGGCGGGGAGCGACAGGCCGGCCACCGAGTGGAGGTAGGGGAGAAGGAAGGCCACACCGGCCACGAACGCCGAGGCGGAGGACGCGGCGAGCGTACCGACGCCGAGGATCGCCCACTGTCGTGGGCCCACCCGGGTCTCGCCGCTCGCTCCTGCGTCCACCAGCGGGAGAATACTCGCGGTCCTACTATCTGACTACTTCGTCTCACATAATGAGACACCCGACCGGTCGGGTCGGATCAGTTCACGTCCCCGTCGTTCACGAAGGTCGCGTAGAGGGGGAGAGGCATCTCCTGGCGACGCAGCACCGTTCCCCAGACGTCCACGTGCGCCGGCGCGAGCAGATCGCTCGGCAGGCTGGGGGCCACGTACCAGTCGCCGCGGTCGAGCTCTCCCTGCAACTGCCCGGGCGCCCAGCCGGTGTACCCCACGAACACGCGCATCCCCTCCACGGAGTCGCGGAGCAGGTCGGGTTCGCTGTCGAGGTCCACCACGTGGACCCTGCCCTCGATCTGCTGCAACCCCTGGTGCATCTCGCCGTCGACGCCCGACCCGAGCACCACCAGCGCGATCCCGGTGTCCGGCTTGACCGGGCCTCCGATGTGGAACACGGCCGGTGGCGCACACATCTCCGCCCAGCCGGGCAGGATCGTCTCGACCGGCGTGTCGCTCCGGCGGGTGATCACCACGCCGAGTGAACCGGAATGGTCGTGTTCGATCACGTAGATGATGGCGCGCCGGAAGTTGGGGTCCGGCATGTCCGGCGCCGCGATGAGCAGCGAACCCGCGACGGGATCCCGCTTGTCCATCGCGTCATAGAGGCGGTCGCCGAAGAGGCCTCCGCCACTCAGATCGTCCGGTCCCGTGTCCATGTCCCCATGATGCCCGCGCCACCGCCCGCCCACATCCGCGTCCCCTCGATCGGGTCTCGCTACGGTGGCTCCCGTGACCTCCTTGTCCGCAGGACCGGCCGATCCGACGCGCGGGCGCCTGGCCACGGCGTTGCGCGAGTCCGACGGTCTCGGCCGCCTGTCCACCGCGCGCCTGGCCGCCCTGCTCAGCGAGGGGATCCACCAGGCCGCGCTCGGGGGGATCGTGCTCTTCAGCCCCGAGACCGCCACGACTCCGGCTGCGATCGCGGGCGGATTCGCCGTGATGCTGCTGCCGTACTCGATCGTGGGCCCGTTCGCCGCCGCC
>NZ_JAALEC010000258.1:0-1334 GCF_014145205.1 Dietzia sp. DQ11-44 | reverse complement strand
CATGGCGGCGGCGGTGGGCGCGTCCCTCGCGGTGGCGGGAGGCGTCGCCCAGGCTGTCACGCGCAACCCACTGGCCGACCCGTACCTGCTGGGGGTGTCGTCCGGGGCCGGTTTCGGCGTCGTCGTCCTGACCGTCCTGGGCGTGGGTGCCGGGATGTGGGGCGTCTTCACGCTCCCGATGGCCGCTTTCCTCGGCGCCCTGCTGCCACTGGCCGGGGTGGTCCTGGTGGCCCGTCGCGCGCACGACACCACGGCGATCGTGCTGGTGGGGGCGGCCCTGACGATGATGTTCGGCGCGCTCAACACGTTCACGCTGTTGGTGTTGGGCGACGACCACCAACTGGGCACCGTCATGCGCTGGCTGGCCGGCGGGTTCGGTGACGCCGGGTGGACCATGCTCCTGGCCCCGGTCTCGATCCTCGCCGTCGCGGGCGTCCTGGTGATGCTGTCCAGCCGCCACCTGGACCTCCTCCTGACCGGCGACGACGGCGCCACGGCCATGGGCATGAACGTCCCGCGGTTCCGGCTGCTCATGTTGCTGCTGGTCTCGATGCTCACCGCGGGGGCGGTGGCGGTCTCCGGGACCATCGGGTTCATCGGACTGCTCATCCCGCATCTCGCCGGGTACGTCACCGGGCGCACGTCGGCCCGGTTACTGCCGACGGCCGCGGTGCTCGGGGCGGTGGCCCTGGTGCTGGCCGACATCGCGGCCCGGTCCGTCAGCGACGGTGCCGAGCTCCCGGTGGGCGTCGTCACGGGGATCGTGGGGGGTCCGGTGTTCCTGATCATGCTGTGGCGGCGCTACGGAAGGTCGGCGACGTGACCACACTGACCGCGGCCGACGTCTCCACCGACCTCGGGGGTCGCCGGATCCTCGAGGGGGTGGACCTGACCATCGCACCCGGCCGGGTCACCGCGCTGGTGGGCCCCAACGGCAGTGGCAAGACGACCCTGCTGCGCACCTGCTACCGGGCCCTGCCCACGACCGCCGGACTGGTGCGCCTCGACGGCGACGACATCACCTCGCTCCGCCGGCGGGCCCTGGCGCGGACGGTGGGCGTGAGCACCCAGGAGCCGGTCTCGTTGGGTGGCATCACGGTCCGGGAGTCGGTGCGACTGGGCCGGACGGTGACACGCGGGCTGTTCGAGCCGTTCGGGACCGACGACGCCGACGTGGTGGACACCGTGCTCGACCGTGTGGGGTTGGCCGGGTTGGCGGCCCGCGACGTCCTGGCCCTGTCGGGGGGCGAACGGCAGCGGGTGTCGATCGCCCGGGCGTTGGCGCAGCAGCCGGAGGTGCTCCTGCTGGACGAGCCCACCAACCACCTCGACGC
>NZ_JAALEC010000257.1:0-1238 GCF_014145205.1 Dietzia sp. DQ11-44 | reverse complement strand
CCACGCGGCTGCGGACGCTCGTGCGAGTCCCCCTCGACGGCGGTGACACCGCGACCGCCGACCTCGCCGTCGTCGACTTCACCGACCTGCAGGCGGAGGCCACCGACTCCGCGCTCGCGGAGGCCGACGCCCGCGCCGACTCGGTGACGGGCGACGACGTGGCCGACATCCTGTTCACCTCCGGCACCACCGGCAAGAGCAAGGGCGTGGTGGCGCTGCACCGCCAGACCGTCGCCGGTGCGCGCGCCTGGGGGTCGAACGGCGGACTCACCGAGCGCGACCGCTACCTCATCGTCAACCCGTTCTTCCACAGCTTCGGCTACAAGGCCGGGTTCCTGGTCTGCACTCTCTTCGGTTCGACCGTCATCCCGCTGGCCGTGTACTCCCCCACCGAGACCATGCGCCTCGTGCAGGACGAGGGCGCCACCGTCCTGCCCGGCGCCCCCACGATCTTCCAGACGATCCTGGACGCGCCGGACCGGGCGGGATTCGATCTGTCCTCCCTGCGCCTGGCCGTGACCGGCGCGTCGGTCGTCCCGGTGGTCCTGGTCGAGCGGATGCAGTCCGACCTGGGGCTGGAGACCGTCCTCACCGCCTACGGGCAGACCGAGACGATGGGCTTCATCACCACCACCACGGCGGACGACGACGACGTCACCGTCGCCACCACGTGCGGGCGGGCCTACCCCGGCATGGAGATCCGGATCGGGGACTCCGGCGAGATCCTCACCCGCGGCGAAATGGTGATGCAGGGGTATCTCGACGACCCGGAGAACACCGCGGAGGCCATCGACCCCGACGGCTGGCTCCACACCGGCGACGTGGGCGAGATCGACTCCCGCGGCAACCTCCGGATCACCGACCGGCTCAAGGACATGTACATCACGGGCGGGTTCAACGTGTACCCCGCCGAGGTCGAACAGACGCTCGCGCGCCTGGACGGAGTGGTCGAGACCGCCGTCATCGGCGTCCCGGACGACCGGATGGGCGAGGTCGGCAAGGCCTTCGTGGTGCGCCGCGAGGGCTCGTCGCTCACCGAGGAGGACGTCCTCGGGTTCTGCCGCGAGCACCTGGCCAACTTCAAACGCCCCCGCGCCGTGGAGTTCGTGGAGTCCTTCCCGCGCAACGCCTCGGGCAAGATCCTCAAGACCGACCTCCGATGAGCACGGGCCGCCGGGCGGGTGCCGTCGTGGTCACCGGCGCCTCGGGCGGCATCGGCCGCGCGGTGGCCCGGCGCC
>NZ_JAALEC010000256.1:0-1896 GCF_014145205.1 Dietzia sp. DQ11-44 | reverse complement strand
TGGGGCCGGGGTCGGGGACGACGTGCGCCCGCGGGGGGTCTAGAGCTCCTCGATGGTGGCCGTGGCGTGCACGGTGCCGAGCTTGCGCGGGTTGCGCACCCGCAGCGACCAGGCCGGGTCGCCGGCGCCTGAGCCCACACCGGTTCCGACGCCCGGGCCGGACCCGCGCCGGGCGTAGATCGCCAGCTTGGCCGGGAGCACGACGGGCTTGCCGAACTCCACCGAGTAGCGCGCCCGCTCGGGGATGGCGCCCTCGACCACACCGAGCATGGTGGCGGACGTCCACATCCCGTGCGCGATGACGTTGGGGAACCCGAACGCCTTGGCGCCCACCTTGGAGACGTGGATGGGGTTGCGGTCCCCGGACACCGACGCGTACTCGGAGATCAGCGACTCGGACACCGACCTGACCACGGTGGGGTCACCGATCTCCGCGGCCGTGGGCGGCTCGGGCCTCGGCGGGCGCGGTGCGTCCTTGGGAGGGGTCAGTGACGTCCGGCGCTTGGAGAGCAGGCCCGACCGCTGGACCCAGGACGGCTGGTCGTCGTCGCCGGTACGGATCTCCGTGACGATGTCGAGCAGCAACCCGGCGGGGTGCTCCCGCAGGTTCTCGGCCCGCGCGCGGATCGAGAGCTCGTCGCCCACCCGCAAGGGGCGGTGGGACTCGATCTCGTTGGTCAGGTGCACCGAGCCCATGGCCGGGACCGGATAGGCCGGGTCCAACATGAGCTGCATGCTCAGGGGGAAGGCCAGCGTGAACGGGTAGGTCAGCGGCAGGGCGTCACCGAAGCGCAGGTCGCAGACGCGGGCGTAGGCGGCCAGATTGGCCACGTCCACGCGCACGCCGGCCACCTCGACGCCCTTGTCGGGCATCGACGTGCCGTCGCGCTTGCCGCCCACCACGGGAACCGAGCCGACGGCCGCCTTGCCGTACTGGGCCAGGAGGTTGGGGATGGCGGGCAGGCGGGTGTACTCCACGGTGTTCTCCGACCCGGTGTTCTGCGACACGGTGTTCTCCGAAGACGAGCGATCCACCTCGATCACGCGCCCAGGAGGGACTGGCCACACACGCGGATCACGTTGTCGGTGACCGCGGAGGAGGCGGGGCTGGCGAAGTAGGCGATCGTCTCGGCCACGTCGACGGGCAGACCGCCCTGCTGCATGGAGTTCATGCGGCGTCCGGCCTCGCGGGTGGCGAACGGGATGGCCGCGGTCATCTGGGTCTCGATGAAGCCGGGGGCCACGGCGTTGACGGTGATCTTCTTGGACGCCAGCTCGGCGGAGGCGCCGTCGACGAACCCGATCACGCCGGCCTTGGAGGCGGCGTAGTTGGTCTGGCCGCGGTTGCCGGCGATCCCGGCCATCGAGGAGACGCCCACGACGCGGCCGCCCTCGGTGAGGACGCCCTTCTCCGCGAGCTCGGCGGTGATCCGCTCCGGCGCGACGAGGTTGACGGCCATGACCGAGTCCCAGCGCGCCGAGTCCATGCCGGCCAGGGTCTTGTCGCGGGTGATGCCCGCGTTGTGCACGAGGATGTCGATGACGCCCTCGTGGCGCTCCTGCACGTGCTTGGCCAGCACCTCGGCGGCGTCGGCGGCGGTCACGTCGAGCGGCAGCGAGGTGCCGCCCACCTTGTTGGCGGTCGCGGAGAGGGACTCGCCGGCGGCGGGGACGTCACAGCAGATCACGTGCGCCCCGTCGCGGGAGAGCACGGCGGCGATCTCCGCACCGATGCCCCGGGCCGCGCCCGTGACCACGGCGACCTTGCCCTCGAGGGGGCGGTCCCAGGACCCGGGGGCGGTCGCGGCGCCGGCACCCACGCGGAACACCTGGGCGTCGACGTAGGCGGACTTGCCGGAGAGGATGAAGCGCAGGGTGGACTCGAGGCCCGACGCG
>NZ_JAALEC010000255.1:0-1787 GCF_014145205.1 Dietzia sp. DQ11-44 | reverse complement strand
TGGCGGCGACGCGGCGGACGACGGGGTTGAAGAAGTCGAACAGGGCCTTGAGGTCCTCGGTGCGGCGGATGCCGGTGGCGTCGAAGACCAGGCCGGCGAACTTGCCCTCGGCGTCCGCGCCGGCCAGCTCGTAGTCCGACTCGAGGATCGCGCGGACGGGCTCGACCAGGCGGCCCTCGCCGCCGACCAGGACCGGGCCGTGGAGAGCGGGCTGCCCGGCCTCGTGCCGGCGGAGCTGCTCGGGCTGCGGGAGGCCGACCTTGCCGGCGATGAACGACCCGGGGGCCGAGGTCACGAACTGCGAATAGAGGTCGAGGTTGCCCTGTGCCATGGCGATCATCTCCTGGAGAGGTGCGGTCTTACGGGTCGACAAGTAACTTACCGCTGAGTAACAATACTCGTCGGGCCGCGCTACGGGCCACCGGATACCGAGATCAAACGGGAGTGACACACGTGACCACCAGCCCCCGCAAGGTCGCCATCGTAGGCGGCAACCGAATCCCCTTCGCCCGATCCAACGGCAAGTACGCGGACGCCTCCAACCAGGACATGCTCACCGCGGCGATCGACGGTCTCGCCAGCCGCTACAACCTGCAGGGCAAGCGCGTCGGGATGGTCGCCGCGGGTGCCGTCCTCAAGCACGCCCGGGACTTCAACCTCACCCGCGAGTCGGTCATCGGCTCCGTTCTCGACTCCTCCAGCCCCGCCTACGACGTGCAGCAGGCCTGCGGCACCGGCCTGGCCACGGCCATCCAGGTCGCCGACGCCATCGCGGTCGGCCGCATCGACGCCGGGATCGCGGGCGGCACCGACACCACCTCCGACGCCCCGCTGGCCGTCAACGACGACCTGCGCAAGATCCTCATCAAGGTCACCTCGGCCAAGAGCACGGTCGACCGGCTCAAGCTCCTCGGCGACATCCGTCCGCAGTCGCTGGTCCCCGAGCAGCCGCAGAACGCGGAGCCCCGCACCGGACTGTCCATGGGTGAGCACGCCGCCATCACCGCCCGCGAGCTCGGCGTGACCCGTGAGGCCCAGGACGCGCTCGCCGCGGCCAGCCACCACAACCTCGCCGCCTCCTACGAGTCCGGCTTCCAGGACGACCTGGTCACCCCGTTCCTCGGCGTGCCGCGGGACGACAACATGCGTCCCGACTCGTCCGAGGAGAAGCTCGGCAAGCTCAAGCCGGTCTTCGGCAAGCGCGACGCCGAGGCCCACGGCACCGAGGCCACCATGACGGCCGGGAACTCCACCCCGCTCACCGACGGCGCCTCCGCGGTCCTGCTGGCGAGCGAGGCCTGGGCGGAGGAGAACAAGCTCCCCGTCCGCGCCTACCTGGTGGACTCCGAGACCGCGGCGGTGGACTTCATCCACGGCCACGACGGCCGCACCCCGGACGGGCTCCTCATGGCGCCCACCTACGCGGTCCCGCGGCTTCTGGAGCGCAACGGCCTGACCCTGCAGGACTTCGACTACTACGAGATCCACGAGGCGTTCGCCTCGCAGGTCCTGGCCACGCTCGCGGCCTGGGAGTCCGAGGAGTACTGCACCGAGCGTCTCGGTCTGGACTCCGCGCTCGGATCGATCGACCGCAGCAAGCTCAACGTCCACGGTTCCTCGCTGGCGGCCGGGCACCCGTTCGCCGCCACCGGGGCCCGCATCCTGGCCGCGACCGCCAAGCTGCTGGAGGAGAAGGGCTCGGGCCGCGCGCTCATCTCCATCTGCGCCGCCGGTGGTCAGGGCGTCACGGCCATCGTCGAACGGTGAGCCCGACGCGCTGACCCCGC
>NZ_JAALEC010000254.1:0-4525 GCF_014145205.1 Dietzia sp. DQ11-44 | reverse complement strand
CCGCCTCGGCGGAGGCCGCCCGCCTCCGCGGGGACGCGCTCGCCGCCTCGGAGATCGCTCGGGCCTCGGCCCGGGACGCCCGGAGTCGGGCTGATGAGCTCGATCGGCGCTCGGAGGAGATGCGGGTGCGGATCGATGAGGTGAGACGTCGTGTCGACGCCCTCTCGGACGCGCAGCGTGCGCTCTGGGCCGGCGGCCCCCTGGTCCCGCCCGGTTACGTCGCCCCCGCGGTCGACGGCGTCAACACGGCGGCGCTGAACGTGGCTCTCACCCGGCTCGGTGCCCCGTATTCCTGGGGGGCGACCGGTGCGGACGAGTTCGACTGTTCGGGCCTCATGGTGTGGGCGTACGCGCAGGAGGGGAAGACGCTCCCGCGGTCCAGTCAGGCGCAGGCGGTGTCGGGCGCGCCCGTCGCGATGGCCGACATCCAACCGGGTGACCTCGTCATCTACTACCCGGGGGCGACACACGTCGGCATGTACGCCGGCGACGGACTGGTGCTGCACGCGTCGACCTATGGGGTCCCGGTCAAACTCGACAAGGTCGACTCGATGCCGATCAGCGGGATCCGTCGGTACTGACGCGGGGACTCCGGGCGGGGCCTCCCCGGACACTGTGGCAGTCTCGGACGTGATGACGAAGACCCTGCTGATCACCAACGACTACCCGCCGCGACCCGGCGGCATCCAGTCGTACCTGGAGACCTATCTGGCGCATCTCGATCCCGAGGACGTGGCGGTCCTCGCCTCGACGTTCCGGGGTAGCGACTCGACCGACTACGACGACTCCCGTCCCTACCTGGTCGAGAGGGTGCCGACGGAGATGCTGCTGCCCACGCCGGAGCTCGCGGTGCGTGCGCGGAGGCTCGCCTCGGACTTCGGGGCGAGCACGGTGTGGTTCGGTGCGGCGGCGCCGCTGGCCGTGATGGCGCCCGTCCTCCGGGAGGGTCCCGTCACCCGGATCGTCGCCAGCACCCACGGTCACGAGGTGGGGTGGTCGATGCTGCCGGGTTCGCGGCAGGTGCTCAGGCTGATCGGGGAGTCCACCGACGCCGTCACCTACGTGAGTGACTACACGAGACGTCGCTTCGCGGCGGCGTTCGGTCCACACGCCCGACTCGTGCACCAGCCCGGAGGCGTCGACACGGCCAGGTTCCGTCCCGATCCCGTGCGGCGTAGGGCGATCCGGGAGCGCTACGGGGTGGCGGACCGGGAGGTGATCGTGTGTCTCTCACGACTCGTCCCGCGCAAGGGTCAGGATGCGCTCATCCGCTCGTTGCCCGAGATCGCCCGCCGCGTTCCGGGAGCGGTCCTCGTCGTCGTCGGGGGTGGTCCGTACCGTCGCACGCTCGAGGGGCTGGCCCGCAGGCACGGGGTGTCCGACCGGGTGATCTTCACCGGTCGGATCCCGGCGGACGAGATCGTCGACCACCACCGGATGGCGGACGTGTTCGCCATGCCGTGCCGCACCCGGGGCGGGGGACTGGACGTGGAGGGGCTGGGGATCGTGTACCTGGAGGCGTCCGCCTGCGGTGTCCCCGTGGTGGCCGGCCGGAGTGGTGGCGCTCCGGAGACCGTCGTGGACGGGAGCACCGGTCTCGTGGTGGACGGGACCTCGGACGGCGAGATCGTCGAGGCCGTGGCCGGTCTGCTCTCGGACCGGCCACGCGCCTCCGCGATGGGCGTCCGCGGACGCTCCTGGGTTCTCGGGTCGTGGCGCTGGGAGGACCTGGCACGCGACATGCGGCGGGTGCTCTCCGGCGACTAACCCCGGCTCGAACCCCGACCCGGCCGTGGGTCAGGCGTAGAGGTCCTCGATCTGGGCCGCGAACTTCTGGTGCACCACGTTCCGCTTGACCTTGAGTGAGGCGGTGAGCTCCCCGGTCTCCTCGGTGAACTGGTCGGGTAGCACGTGGTACTTCTTGATCGCCTCGGAGTGGGAGACGGTCCGGTTGGCCCGGGACAGCGCCTGGTCGAGATGCTCGATCATGTCCGCGTCCCGGAGCAGCTCGTACAGCGAGCCGGTCTTACCGTGGTGGGCCTTCCACCGCTCCAGTGCCTCCGGGTCGAGGGTGAGCAGCACCGAGATGAACGGCTTGCCGTCGCCCACGCACACCGCCTCGGCCACGAGCGGGTCGGCCCGGAGCGCGTCCTCGAGCTGGCTCGGGGCGACGTTCTTGCCCCCGGCGGTGACGATGATCTCCTTCTTGCGACCGGTGATGGTCAGGTAGCCGTCCTCGTCCAGGGACCCGAGGTCCCCGGTCCTGAACCACCCGTCGGAGAACGCCTCGGCGGTGGCGCGCTCGTTACGCCAGTAGCCGGAGGTCACCACCGGGCCGCTCACCTCGACCTCACCGTCAGGTGCGATCCGGACCGCACACCCGGGCAGCGGCTGGCCGACGGTGCCGATACGCATCTGACCGGGGGTGTTGACCGCGATCGCGGCGCACGTCTCGGTGAGGCCGTATCCCTCGAAGATGTTGACACCGATGCCGTCGAAGAAGTGCGTCAGGCGCTCACCGAGGGGCGCCCCACCCGAGATGGCGATCTCACAGCGGCCGCCGAGCGCCGCGACGAGCTTGGCGTAGACGAGCTTGGCGAACAGGGCGTGGCGAAGCCTGAGCAGCGGCCCGACGCGTCCACTGCGGTTGGCCTTGGAGTACGCGACCGCGGTGTCGGTGGCCTTGTCGAACATCCAGGCCTTGACGGTGCCGCCGTCCTGGGCGGTGGCCTGGGCCTTGTTGAAGACCTTCTGGAACACGCGCGGGACGGCCAGGATGTAGTGGGGCTGCATCTCGGAGAACGTGTCCACGAGATTGGTCAGGTCCGACGAGTGGGCGATGCGGACACCCGCGTGGAACCCGGCGTAGGTGATGGCGCGGGCCAGCACGTGGGCCAGGGGCAGGAACATGACGGTGGTCGCGTCCTGGCGGAGGTACTGGTTCAACGGCGTCTCGAGGACCGCGAGGGCCTCGGACATGAAGTTGCGGTGGGTGAGCATGCACCCCTTGGGGCGTCCGGTGGTGCCCGAGGTGTAGATCAACGTCGCGGGGGAGTCGGCGGTCACCCCGGCGCGCCGTTCGTCGAGTACCGCGTCGGGCACCTCGGTCGCACCCGCGGCGAGGGCGTCCAACGCGGGGGTGTCTCCTTCGATCACGAGGACGTCGGGGGCCGCCTCCAGCCCGCTGATCCCCTCGCGGGTGGTGGCGGCGTGGGTCTCCTTCTCGACGATGGCGAGCCGGGCGCCCGAATCCTCCATGATCCACCGGATCTGCTCGGCCGAGGAGCTGTCGTAGACGGGCACCGTGACCGCGCCGGCGGCCCAGATCGCGAAGTCGATCACGTTCCACTCGTATCGGGTCGAGCACAGGAGGGCGACCCTGTCCCCGGCCTGGACGCCTCGGGCGACGAGACCCCGACCCACCACGCGGACCGTCTCGGCGAACTCCCGGTTGGTGACATCCGTCCACCGACCGTCGACCGGCCGCTGGAACGCCACGTTGTCCGGCGTCCGCTCCGCGCGGTCGTAGGCCGCCTGGGCGCAGGACCAGTCGTCGGGGACGGTGAAAGTGGCGGGGGCGGCGACGTATTCGCGCAAAGGGTCCTCCTGGTGGAGACGATCGATGGTCTAATCGCAGTGAGGACACACTATCCCCGGGGCCGGACGGCATCCACGTCACCCGTGTGCCCGGGCGCCGGTCGCCAGGGCGCATCCCGGCCGAAGATATGTGAAGCTGGGGGATATGAGCGAGGACAACGGCGCCCCCGAGGTGTGGCCGACCAGCGACTCCACCGTGATCGACGCGACGGTCGAGGACGTGATGGCCGTCATCTCGGACTTCGACTCGTATCCCGAATGGTCCACGTCGATCCGGGTCGCCGAGGTCCTGTCCGTCGGCGCGGACGGTCGTCCGGACCGGGTCCGGTTCGCCCTGGAGGCGGGCGCGATCGTCGACGACTACGTCCTCGCCTACTCCTGGTCGGCGGACCACAGGGTCGTCGAGTGGAGGCTGGAAAGTTCGGCGCTGCAACGTGCGCAGAAGGGCTCCTATCGCCTCGAACCGGTCGAGGGCGGCACCAGGGTCGACTACGAGCTGGAGATAGAACTCGTGGTGCCGGTGATCGGCCGGCTCCGCGACCGGGCCGAACGGCGGATCCTCTCCGAGGCCCTGCGTGAACTCAAGCGCCGGGCCGAGTCGCGGTGACCGGCGCCAGGGTCGCGATCGTCATGGGGGGCGACCCCCCGGCCAGGTCGGAGGTGACCGCGCAGTTCCTGCTCGACGCGGGCGGAACGGCCCTCATCCTGACCGGGGACCCCGGTGCGGTGGATCCGCGGCTGGACACGACCGACGAGGGGCCCGTGGAGGTCCGTGTCGACGACGCCACCGCGAGACTCGAGTCGTACAGGTCCGGTGCGGTGGATCCGGACGACGACGTGCTCGCGGCGCTGGCCGCCGGAGGGGACGCGCCCCTCGCCGCTGTCCTGGGATGGGAGTACGCCCGGCGGGCGGCCGCCGCGGGAGTGT